>JAFGQQ010000251.1 GCA_016935595.1 Bacteroidales bacterium | reverse complement strand
GAAGAATATGCCCAAAAAAACAACGCTTCGGTTATTAATGAGATTGAAATTGACGTGGGTGAATTATCGGGGGTAGTAATTGAGGCATTAGAATTTGCGATGGACTCGGTAACAAAAAACACGATTCTTGAAAAGTCGAAAGTAATAATTAATCATATTCCCGGATTAGCAAAATGTTTAAACTGTAAAGATGAATTCCCGGTTTCTTCATTATATGAAAATTGTCCGCACTGTAATGAATTTAATTTGGAAATTATAAAAGGGAATGAATTACGGGTTAAATCGTTAATTGTTGAATGATTATTTTTTTATAAGAATAATATATTTCCATGGATCTAAAGTCATTTTATTTTTTTTGTCAATTCTAATAAATTCTCCTGAAAAGGCATCCTGGTAGTTTCCGCTAAAGTTGCCTTCTTTCAAGCTAAAGCTTTTCTCTTTATTTGAAAGATTAAAAATTCCCAATATCCTGTTATTATCTTTTTCTCTTATTATTGTGAAAATTGTAGAATCAGCAGAGGTTTTTATCCTTTCCGTTTCTCCACCGAATTCACCATTCCACAAAGCTTCATTATCTTTCTTTAGTTTATTTAGTTTATAATATAACATACCAAATTCATGCCCTTTCCATTTTATTGTATCTTTTTCAAAGAACCGTAGTTTTTTATTTAGACCCGCTTCTTGCCCACTATAAATTAATGGCATACCTGGTATGATGTATGTAAAAACTGCAAAAACTTCAGCAGCATCACCCAATCGTTCGAAAACCGTTCCGTTCCAGGCATTTTCGTCGTGGTTGGATGTGAATTGCATACGTATGTCATTTTTAAGGTAAAATGAATCTTCTTTAGCAAAATACTTGTCAATGACTTTTGGTTTTTTCTTTCCTTGTGCAACTGCATTCATTAAGTGATGTAATTCCCATGCATAGGTCATGTCAAAGGCTTTTTTATGATATTGATTTCCTTCTGCCTCGGCAAGCATAAAAACCGGTTTAATTTCATCCAGTACAGGTTTTAATTCGTTCCAAAAATCAATAGGTACGCCATGTGCTACATCACAGCGATAACCATCTATGTCGGTTTCAGATACCCAATATTTAAAAATATTTTTTAATTCATTGTGAAGATCATTATTATCAAAATTTAATTCTGCTGTGTCCCACCAATCTGTTTCATTGGGATGGATGGGATAGGTCATTCCCAGTTTTTTTAGTAATGAGTAATAATCTGGATGTTTCTTCATCCATTCCTGGTTCCATGGAGTACTATCTTTTTCAATCCTTATGTAATATTCGGGATGGGTTTTTACCCATCCATGATCCCATGCGGTATGGTTTATAGCAATATCAAGAATAACATACATCCCCAGCTCATGAATTTTGTTAACTAAGGATTTAAAATCTTCCATAGTACCATGCTCAGGATTAACTGAAAGAAAATTTTTAATGGAATATGCACTGCCAAGGTATTTTTTTTGTTCAGTCTTATTTTCAATTTCACTGGTTAAAAGGGTTTGTGTAGCCTTTCTGTTAAGCTCTCCGATTGGAAAGACAGGCATTAACCACAGAATATCAACCCCTAATTCTTTTAAACGGGGAAGGTGTTCGGCAAATGCATTAAATGTTCCTTCAGGTGTGAATTGTCTGAGGTTTACTTCATAGATTATTGCATTCTTCGACCACTCAGGATGTTTAACGACTTCAATTCCACGCTCAGGAAGGTATTTTTTCTTTTTTAATTGATTACAGGCAATAAAAACAATTAAACCGGTAATAACTAAAAATGAAAATATTTTTAATAAAATAAGTATATTTTTTTCCATGTTTTAAAGATTTATCTTTAAAAAAAAAGGGCCTCACAGGTCGTGGTGTTGAGGTCGCTTATCTATTCTGTGTAGGAAAGTTGACCTGCGAGGCTTTTATTTTAATATCCTGGATTCTGCTTAATTGTACCCTCTGAGCCGTCAATAGCGTCTTGAGGAATTGGACAAAGTAAAGCAGTTTCAGGAGAAGCATTCTCTTTATTTGTTTTTGGCTCAAGATACCTTCCAAACCTGATTAAATCCTGTCTTCGGTGTCCTTCCCAATATAATTCAAGTCCGCGTTCTATTAAAATTTTATCAAGGACATCAACCAGAGTATTTGCTGTAATTGCAGGAGCATTACGTTTTGTCCTAATAGTATTAATCTCAGCCATTGCACTAGTAAGGTCACCTAATCTTGCATTGCATTCAGCCCTCATTAATAATGCATCAGCATATCTCCAGATTAGAAAGTCGTTAGGTGTTCTTCTGGCATCAATTACCTGAACTCTGGGAGGAAATTTTAATACACGAACGCCTTCATTTTCTTCAGCGTCTGTAAGCGGGCATTCAACAGTGAAAATTAAAGGAGGACCACCTCGTGTTGTTAAGGCTTCACCTGTTTCAGCATCATATTGCTGCCCTATATTAAAACCTATCATTACAGCCAAATCTTCAAAAAACCTGTCATCCGCCCATCTAACATCAGTTGCTGTGTCCGTACCATTAAACCAGCATTCCTCCAGGTAGCCCTGTGGAGCCATACACCCGTTCCAGTTTGCTCCCTGGGGATAATTTCCACCTAAAGTCTGGTTATAATGAAATGTTGTTTTAACCCACTGAACCCTGTCGTCTAATCCGTAATTATCATCATCATCGAATACTGCGACAAGGATTGCTTCGTCATCAGCATTTTTATAATTTTCAAAATTATCTGGCAGGAACATATTAAAATAATCATCTGATAAAGCATAATGTCCAGTATTAATTAATTCATTTAAATAAATTAAACAGGAATCGTATGCCGGTAATCCAACATAAACTTCTTTATTTAAATATAATTTTGCTAATAACATCAGGGCAGCATCCCTGTTAGGAACTCCATAATAAGCATCTTCGCGGGTTATAATATCAGAGAGAGTTCCTTTCACTTGATTAATTAAATAAGGAAAACCTTTTGCACGATTTTTAATTTCAGGCGAGATACTAAAATCGGTACTGTATGGATCTCTTACAGGAATAATTCCATATATATCGAGTAATAAATATTCATAGAATGAACGCAAAAAAACAGCCTGGGCCCTGTATTCTTTTATAAAGTCAGGATCATCTTCTGCTGGTTCACCTAAAACTAAAATGGCTGTATTTGCATCTGAAATACTTGAATTAAGAGTGTTCCAGGTGGCTGTTATATCCCGGTGCATGGGTGTCCAGGTATGCAAGTATTGATCCCGCCATACTCCGGCGTCATCCCAGTCAGTTCCACGTGTTGGAAATAAACATTCATCAGAAGAGGTTTCTTGTATTCCCCAGGCATCTTCACGTAACCATAAGTTTCTTAATGAAGCTAGTGGAGGAGCTACAAGATTTGGTAATAAATTTTCATCAGTAGTTACTACTTCAGCTGTAAATTCATCGAGAATTTCTTCTTCAAGATCGGTACATGCAGTATTTATTATAAGTACTAAAAATATAAATCCTATTATTTGATATATTCTATTTGTTTTCATTTCAGTCAATTTTTTAAAATGTAACATTTAAGCCAAATAAAAATGTCCGTGATTTAGGATAATTCGTTATATCTATACCGGAGGCTCTTACCCCATCCATTTCAGCATTACTGCTTACATCAGGATCATATCCTGTATATTTCGTTATCAATAACAGATTAGATCCTGTTACGTATATTCTTGCCTTGCTGATCACAGATATTTTTTCAATATTAAAATTATATCCTAAACTAACATTACTAAGTCTTATATATGATCCATCTTCAATATACCTGTTGGATACTTTAGGTGTATAAGAGGTTGGATTAATTTCGTCATAAACAAAATCATCAAGTGCATTCTTTGCCTGCGTTAAATTTCTTTTATCCAATAAAAGGGCTGTATTATTAAAAATTTTATTTCCATGAACGCCTTCAATGAAGATGGTTAAATCAAAATTTTTATATCTGAAAGTATTATTCAGACTCCAGGTGAATTTGGGCAATGCATTACCGAGAAACATTAATGAATCGGCAAATCCATAATGTATCTCACCATCGACAATTGAATCGATTACTTTCTCATAAAATACTTTACCCCCGACTATGGAATCAATTCTCAGACCATAAAAGGTATTCATTGGCTCATCATTTGTAATAACCTGGGCATAAGCACCAGTTAAACCCTGACCCTGGGCACGACCAGTAGGGATTAATTCCTGTTTCATGTCTTTAACAATATTTTTAATTGTAGTAAAGTTCCCGTTTATTTCCCAGCCATAATCTGCTGTATTTAGCAACACTCCTGTTAATCCTAATTCAAGACCGTTATTTTGAATGTATCCTTTATCGATATTTTTATAGACATTTGCAGTAGGTGACCCTGGAAGGGCAGGTGTAAGCATCAACATATCAGTTGTTTTTTTCCTGAATATATCTACAGTACCTGATAAACGGCCATCATAAAATCCATAATCAAGTCCGATATTAGTTGAAGTTGTTGTTTCCCATGTAAGATCGGGATTAGGTGTTCTTGAAACTTTAAAACCAACAATTTTCCCCTCACCAGTCAATGCTTGTGCATTTACGTTTGGATCATATAAGTATTGTGATTGTTCGGGATCGATCTCCGAATTACCTGTTTGTCCCCAACCACCTCGTAATTTTAGATTGTAAAAAATACCTAAATTTTTGATAAATTCTTCTTCCGATAATCTCCAGGCAATTGCGAATGACGGAAAATTACCGTATTTATTGTTTTTACCAAATTTTGAAGAACCATCTCTTCTAAAAGTAGCTGTTATTAAATATTTTTCCATTAAGTTATAGTTAATTCTTCCGAAGAATGATTGCATTTGAACTTTAGTTGCCCATGAGTAGATTTCATTATAAGTGTTATCACCTGTTTCAATTTTATTTGTATATAACATTTTATCTGTTGTGAAACCTGCGGCAAGAACATTGTAACCCCTGTCCATAAAATCCTGGAATGAAAATCCTGCTAATAGACTTATTGATTGGTTTCCTAAATCTTTACTATAATTTAATGTGTGTTCTATTAAATAATTATAAATCTCCTTGTTATTTATTTGGGCCGATCCGTTTCTATCTTGCAGATAAATTAATCTTTGACTTTGATTAATTCGTCTTGTAGCATTTGCATAATCAACTCCAAAGTTTATTTTATAATTTAAGCCGTCAATTATTGTTAAAGTTCCGGCAAGACCTCCTAATATACGATTAGTACGTGTTTTATCATCTGTATACTCAAGCATTGCTATTGGATTACGCTCCTCACCTGAAATAGTTTGAAAAGGAGCTCCGGTTGAATCATATGCAGGCCATGTTGGATTAGTTTTTAAAGCATTTAAAAGCAGGTCGCCTTCATAACCGTTAGCTCCAACCGGGACTCTATTTTCATTAACTTGTGAAGCAATTAGATTTGATTCAATATTCAATTTATCATTAAGCGCTTTATGTGTAATATTTAATCGTCCGGTTAACCTTTTAAAATCTGAACTTTTAATTATACCTTCCTGGTCTAAATAATTAAATGAGGTACGATAAGATGTTTTTGCGCTTCCTCCTGAAATGGAAAGATTATGACTATGGGTGAAAGCAGTGCGGAATATTTCATCCTGCCAATTTGTTTTATTGCCGTAATGGTTAGCATCATCAATTTGTTTCCCAAGTGTATCAACTCGATAGGCTACCCATTTGTCTGCTGTAAGAACATCAAGTTGTTTAGGGAGTTTTGAGACACTCATATATGCTGAGTAATCAACTTGACTTGTTCCTTCTTTTCCTTTTTTGGTTGTAATAAGTATAACACCATTTGCTCCTCTTGCTCCATAAATTGCTGCAGCAGAGGCATCTTTAAGAATATCTATCGATTCGATATCATTAGGATTAATAAAGCTTAACGGATTGGTTGCTTGCGCATTTCCAACTCCTGTTGCAGACGGATTATCAGGAGAAATATTTTTTATATCGAGAGGTATTCCATCAATAACATATAATGGCTGTTGACCAGAACGAATGGTACTGGTGCCTCTTATTCTGATTTGCGCGCCAGCTCCAGGTTCTCCACTATTTGAAGTAATATGTACACCTGCAATACGTCCCTGTATTAGTTGTTCAGGTGTAGCACCTGCATTTGTATTAAAATCCTCTTCTTTTAAGGAAGCTAAAGATCCGGTAAGATCTTTCTTTTTTGCAGTACCATAACCCAATACAACAATTTCTTCAAGTTCCATGATGTCTTCTTCAAGCACCAGGTCAATGGTTGTTTTTCCGCTAGTGCTAATTTCTTGTGAAATATAACCTATATAAGAATAAACCAATATTGCATCTTCATCAACATTTGATAAAGAATAATTACCTTCATAATCGGTAATAGTCCCGAGAGTTGTGCCTTTTACAATAATACTAACTCCGGGAAGCCCTTCACCGCCAGGATCAGTTACCTTTCCGGTAATGACCCTTCCTTGTGAGAAAGCGGTTAAATGTGTAAAGCAAATTAGCAGGATTATTACTATTTTGCTTAAATGTTTTTTGTTCTTCATAATAAGTTTAATTAGTCGGGTTATTTAATTAATATTATTTATTTTAATTGTTTGAGTACTATTTTTAAGTAAGTTAATAACTTTTCCTTTAATATCAACTTCAATATCGGCTTTCGATTCATTCTGAACAATTATCTCATTGGCTGTTGCTGAAATTTTAAGCAAACTATTTCGATAATTTATTTTAAAGGAAAAAGATTTCCAGATTTTTGGAATTTTAGGATCAAAATATAGTTTTCCGTCTTTAATTCGTTTACCGCCAAAACCTTCAACCACCGACATCCATGTGCCAGCCATACTGGTAATGTGCAGGCCTTCGTTAACTTCATTATTATAATCATCAAGGTCTAATCTTGAAGTTCTTAAATATAATTCATATGCTTTGTCAATTTTACCTATTTTTGCTGCTAATATTGAATGGATGCAGGATGATAGTGATGATTCATGTACAGTTCGTGGTTCGTAAAAATCGAAATGTTTACGGATTGTTTCCGTATCGTATTCTTCCTCAAACAAATATATTCCCTGTAATGTATCTGCCTGTTTTATGAAACATGATCTGAGAATCCTGTCCCATGACCATTTCTGGTTTAGCGGCTGGTCGGAAGGGGAGAGGTCTTTTATGGTTAATAATTCTTTGTCTAAATAGCCCTCTTGCTGAAGGAATAAACCTTTTTTTTCAATAGTTGGAAAATACATATTATCAATAATATGATTCCATTTCTTAGTCTCTTTATTTACGTCTAAACTAATTCGTTCACATAAGCTTTTGAATTTTTCCCGATAGCTGCTTTTTAAATAATTAATGGCATCTAATGTATATTTTAATGTCCAGGTAGCTATTTTATTGGTATACCAGTTATTATTTATATTATTTTCATATTCGTTTGGACCCGTAACTCCTAGAATAACATATTTAGATTTATGTTCTGAATAATTTACCCGTTGACACCAAAATCGCGATATTGCTATAAGAACTTCCAGCCCATAATCAATTAAATATTCTATATCACCTGTATGTTTTAAATAATTATAAATGGCAAATGCTATTGCGCCATTCCTGTGTATCTCTTCAAATGTAATTTCCCATTCGTTATGACATTCTTCTCCATTCATGGTTACCATAGGATACATAGCTGCACCATTTTTAAAACCTAGTTTTTTCCCGTTTTGAATTGCTTTATCTAAATGTTTGTAACGATATAGTAACAGATTTCTTGATACTGATTGCGGTGCAGTGCATAAAAAGAAAGGCAAACAATATGCTTCAGTATCCCAATAGGTACTGCCACCATATTTTTCTCCTGTAAAACCTTTAGGTCCGATGTTTAGTCTTTCATCCTCACCTGTGTAGGTCTGGTTCAGGTGGAAAATATTAAATCTGATACTTTGCTGGGCAGGGTCATCCCCTTCAATAATAATATCGCTATGTTCCCATATTTTTTCCCACTTTTGACGATGATCTTCTAATAATTTCTCGAAACCTTTATTTACAGCTTTTTTTATAACTTTTTTTGCATCACTTACCAATGCTTTTTTATCGTGGTACATTGAAGATAAAATGGCTGCATATTTATAAATTTCAAGTGTTTGACCCTGATTAGGGTGAGTTGAATATTCTGCAGATACAAATAGATTTTTAGATATATTTTTTGGCTTCTTATTTATAAAATTTCCATCAATGTAAGTTTCAACATTCATCCCGATGCATACATCAAAATCAGTTTTTTTGGTTCGGGTTGTAATATATCCTTCATTAAATTTTATTTCAAGAGAAACCGGTTCCCAGAACATTTCATCCCAATTAGCATCTTGGTTACGTACATCTCCATCTAAATAGGCCGAAAACTTAATTTCACCTGAAAAATTTATGGCTTTTAAAGAGTATTTTAATGCGCCTATTTCAGGGGAAGCCATGCTTAGAAATCGTATGGAATTAACTTCAACTTGTTTTCCCGATGGAAATTCTGCAATGAATTTCCGGCTTAAAGTTCCTTCCTTCAAATTAAGTACCCTAGAAAATTCTTTAACTTTGCATTTTGCTAAATCAAGCTTTTCATTACCAATTTGAATGTTAATTCCAATCCAGTTTGGAGAATTCAATACTTTGGCAAAATATTCAGGGTAACCGTTTTTCCACCAGCCTACTTTTGTTTTATCAGGATAGTATACTCCGGCAATATATGAACCTTGTAAAGAAGGACCGGAATACTCTTCTTCAAAATTTGCCCGCTGACCGGTTCGCCCATTTCCAATACTAAAAATACTTTCAGAAGATTTATGGTTATTTTCATTAAAACCTTCTTCAATAATACACCAGGGATCTATTTTTAAGTATTGGTTCATTTCAAATATTTTTGTTAAAATATTTTATAAATCATAATAATATGATGTTTAATGATCGTATTTATCTTGAATAAAAAGTGTAAGTATTCCGGCTATAATTAATGATCCACCTCCCAATACAAGGGCATAAATCGATTGCCCCGCAAAAAGACTTCTGACAAAGAAACCAAGGATACTTGCTGCCAGAATTTGTGGAATCACAATAAAAAAATTAAAGATACCCATATATACACCCATTTTATTTTGTGGAAGTGCACTAGTAAGCATTGCGTATGGCATAGATAAAATACTGGCCCAGGCAAAGCCTACTCCAAACATGGAAATTATTAAAATGTTGGGATCCCTGACCAGATAAAATGACCCTAATCCTATGCCACCAAATACTAGCGAGATTAAATGAGTAATTCTTCTATTGGTTAATTTAGCCAGTACTGGTAAAAGAAATGCCACTAATGCTGCAAAACCGTTATAAACGGCAAATAATACCCCAACCCAGTCGGCGCCATTATTGTATAATTTTGAGGTTGTATCGCTTGAACCAAAAATATGACTTGTAACTGCCGATGTAGTATATATCCACATAGCGAATAAGGCAAACCAGCTAAAGAATTGCACAATTGCCAGTTGGGCCATGGTTTTGGGCATATGGAACATATCTTCAATTACTTCTACAAATCCGTTATTTGAAAGTCCCATTTTTTTCAGGAATCCCGCAAAAAATTGGATAATTCCAAAAGCAATTAAACCGCCACCCAGTATATAGAGTTCTTTATCCCAGTTGTTTTTGGCTATTAACCATGTAATAATACTTCCAGCTAGTATCCAAAAGATAAAATTTCTGAGATACTTGATTTTTTTTTCTTTTACATTTTGCGTGTTACTCTTATTTAAGTTTTTATCAGGATTTGTTTTTTCTTCTTCCTCAAATGATTTTAATTCTTCAGGTGAATATTCTTTTGTTGAAATTACTGTCCATAGTACTGCAAGGAAAAATATAGTACCTCCAATATAAAAAGCGAATTTAACATGAGGAGGTATTTGATTTTCATTTTCAGCAATATTGGAAATTTTAAAGATATTGGTAATCACCCATGGAAGAATAGAAGCAATAACCGCACCTGTACCTATAAAAAAGCTTTGCATTGCAAAACCTTTGGTACGTTGTTCGTTTGTTAACATATCTCCAACAAAGGCGCGGAATGGTTCCATTGATATATTAATGGATGCATCCATAATCCAGAGCATACCTGCTGCAAACCAAAGAACCGGTGAATTCGGCATAATCAGTAATGCCAATGAAGCAAGGATTGCTCCTATGAGAAAATACGGTCGCCTTCGCCCTAATCTGTTCCAGGTATTATCGCTCATATGGCCAATGATGGGTTGAACAATTAAACCTGTTACCGGAGCAGCGACCCATAGAATAGGTATAAGATCGATTTTAGCTCCGAGTGTTTCAAAAATCCTGCTTACATTGGCATTTTGGAGTGCAAATCCAAATTGAATTCCAAAGAATCCGAAACTCATATTCCAGATTTGCCAAAAACTTAATCGTGGTTTTTTCATTATTCCAATTAAATGACCTCAATATTTTTGGTCAAATATATGTAAAACCAATGAAATAACAATGGATTTTTTCAATGTTACTTACTGAGATTGAGGGCGTTACGTCACCAAAATATTGTTTCAAACGTTTGCGGAGGATTAAAAAAATTTTTATTGTTTACTAACAATTAAATTAAAATATTATCTTTTTTGAAGATTTCCTTATAATTAGGTCGGTTTTAAGAATTTCAGTTTTAGCAGGATAATCTTCTTCAGAATTAATCCTGTTCAATAACATTTCCATTGCTTTTCTGCCCATTTCATAGCCGCTTTGTTCAACTGAGGTTAAACCAGGATCAGTAACCGTGCTGATCAGACTATTAGAAAAACCTACTATTGCAATATCGTCAGGGATTTTAAGATTTTTATTTTTGGCACATATCATGGCAGCAGAAGCTGCGTTATCATTTACTGCAAAAATACCATCAGGAGGGAAGGGCAGGTTTAATAATCGTGGTACTATTTCTAATGCTTCTTCATGTGTATCACATTTCACAATTATTTCATTATCAGATTGAATATTATTGTCTTTTAACGCCGATAAATAACCTTCAAGCCGGTTTTTACCAATAGCCAGGTGTTGAGGTGCAAATAAATGTGCAATTCTTTGGCATCCCTGTTTAATTAAATGTTTAGTAGCATTGTAGGCTCCGGTAAAATCGTCGACAATAACCCTGTCTGTTTGCATTACAGGGCAAAACCGGTCGAAAAATACAATTGGAATACCATTTTCATATAAATTAATAAAATGATCATATTTAATTGTTGTTTTTGATAATGAAACCAATAACCCTTCAATTCTGCTGGCTAATAAAGCTTGTGTACTGGAAACTTCCCGTTCATAAAGTTCATTCGACTGGCAAATCATTACGTTGTAGCCTGAATCATAAGCCAAGTCTTCAATTCCACTGATGACTGTTGAGAAGAAATAATGAACCATTTCGGGAATAATTACACCAATGGTATTGGTTTTGCTATGCCTGAGGCTTAATGCTACTAAATTGGGATTATAATTCAGTTCTTTTGCCAATTTTTGAACTGCTTCTTTTGTTTCAGGACTTATATCAGGATGATCTTTTAAAGCCCTTGATACAGTGGAAGGTGAAATACCTAGTCTGCTTGCAATATCTTTAATAGTAACTTGTGCACTTCTCATAATTATCAAAAATACAACTATTTTATTATTTTTTGATAATAATTTGTTTTTGAAATAAATTATGAAATTTTTATTTATTTTTTTATCCTATATGTTTTTTAGCATAATTTAATATTATTAAAAATTACTTCCAACAAGAAGGCTTTCACTGCAATGATTAAACGGGTAAAAGAAATCCCATGCATATTCCGATTCTCTTAATTCATGAAGAATACCATCAACGAAAGGATTTTCTTGAGTAATTAAATTACCATAAGTATCGTATTTATTTACATATATTAATTCTCCCTTTTTGTTAAAAATGGAATCGGTATGCTCTAAATAACTATAATAAGTTTGAATAACAGCCACTTTATTATTATAGTAAAATTCAATGTCTTTTTCTATTTGAGATTCTTCATCGTAAAGTTGTAATCTCTTAATATTTTGCCCGTCGTAAAACTGTATCCAGGTAAGATTATCAACACATTTATTTGAAGATTTACATCTGCACTCAGATAAAATACTTCCGGATTTTAACTCGAACGAAAAAGATGATATTTGAATATTAATATCATTGCCTAAATAATAACCTTTTGACCAAAGAAGTGACTTATCGTTGTATTTAGAAACAATTAAATATTCAAATTCAGCAAAATATTCGGTCTTATATCCATTTATTATATTTTGATCATTATCGAAATATAATGTATCGTTGTCAATAACGATATATATGTTTTTATCTGAAAGGAAATGTCTGTAAATTTGAATCAATCCATCTAAGTATGTTTCCTTGAAAATCCTAATAATTGAGCTGTCACTTTGATACGGAACTGTTTCATGGTGCGGCCTTCCAGCTCTCGGAATATAATTGATTAAAGAATAATTATTTTCCTGTCCAATTAAATCAAAATTGCCAACAATAAATATTAATATAAATATGAATAATCTCATCATTCTTGAGTTAATCCTTCATCGGATATTGCTTCACTGCTTATTTTTACGACAATTATATGATAAAGTTATAGTATATATTAACTTTGAGAGAGTTACAAAAAATAAATATTATTGTGTATTTTCTAATTACATTGCATTAGTATTCTAAATTATTAATTATTAATAAATTATAATACGGAGTGAGTTTCCATATTTTAATAATTCTTAAATAACGATGTTATTTAATTATTGTTACCATAATTTATTAATTCGAATGGCATTGACTTTTTATCGAGGTATATTTTCCCATCGGTAAGCATGTCTTCATCATCAATATGATAATACCACTGTATTTCAACTTGATTTCCTGACGAGTGTATTTCCTCGAGTTTTTGAAAAACTCTATCTAACATTTTCGATGAGGCTGAATTAATATAAACCATTTTGAAAGATACAGATGTTTTTTCATTAGGTGCAAATTTGTATAAATCTAACCATTCAATAATTGGTAGATAAAACGACAAAGCATCCTCTGGTATTGAAATTCCACTGAATTCAAATTTATTATGTTTCTTATCTAATATAACTGTCGGAACCTCCTTATCACCATCAATTATATAATAATCTTCATTCAAAGTTTTTAGACTATTCATAGCTATCATATTTAATGCTTATTTTACCCATGTATATGTAAAACAGGAGAAAAAGTTTATTTTTAATAATTGTTTTTGATAAAAGTAATATTTTCGATGACGAGTGTTATAATTAAACATATTAACATCTTTAATAATCATTAATATTTCGTAAATTAGTTTTAATAAAATAAGATAGTTATTTAAACAAGTTTAATTAAGGGACTAATTTTAATTAATGATTATGAATAAAACGAATTCTGAAAACACGATTTCCCGAAAATCGTTTATTAAAAATTGTGGTGTATACGGTCTTGGCATTTGGTCTGCATTTAATTTATTTAAACCTGGTTTTTTATTTGGAAATAACCACTTAGGATTACACCAGGCAAAATACTGGAAATATTTATCTTGGGAGAAAGTTAAATGCATGCTTTGTCCGAATGAATGTAACTTGAAGCCAGGCGAAAACGGCGATTGCCATGCAAGGGGAAACAGGGATTCTGTTCTTTATTCAATGGTTTATTCCAAACCTTCAGTTATTATGCTGGATGAGATAGAGAAATCACCGCTTTACCATTATCAAATTAACGAAAAAGTATTTAGTATTGCTACTGCAGGCTGTAACCTCGCATGCCGGTTTTGTCAAAACTATGAAATTAGCCAGGTAGGGCCAGATGCAGTTGAAACTTTTGATTTAGAGCCAAAAAATGTAATTGAAAGGGCAAAAAAGCATAAAGTTAATTCCATAAATTTTTTTTACACCGAACCTGTTATTTACTATGAATATATGCTGGATATAGCAAAACTGGCTAAAAATGAAAACATGAAAACCTTTTGTGTAACAGCCGGATATATTAACTCCGATCCATTAATTGAATTAATTCCGTATATCGATGCTTTTGTTCTAGGTTTAAAAGGTTTTGATGATGAATTTTATAAGAAATATATTGGTTGCAGTGTTGAACCAATTAAAAATACTCTTAAAATATTATCTAATAACATTGATAAAACCTGGTTCGAGATTGTTAACCTGTTAATTCCGGGATTAAATGATAATGATGAAATTTTAGATACTATGTGCGCTTGGATAAATAATGAAATTGGTAATAATATACCTTTACATTTTACCAGGTTTGAACCGGCTTATAAAATGACGGATACGCCTTTTACTCCGATTAACACCCTTGAAAAAGCATACAGAATTGCCAAGGAAAACGGATTACAATATGTTTACGTGGGAAATGTTCCGGGGCATGAAGGAAATAATACTATCTGTCCTAAATGTAATAAAACTTTAATTGAAAGAGTAAATTATACTGTAATCAATAATTATTTGGAAAATGGGAAATGTTCTTGTGGAAATACCATCCCGGGACATTGGTTATAATTCAATAAAAATGAATTCAGTAAAAATTTTTTTACTTTCCTGTATTTTTTTGCTTCTGTTAGCTTCAAATAATATTTATGAAATTAACGATCACAATCATAATTTATCAAATAAAAATTTCTGGGAGTATTGTTTAAATGAAATGAATTATCTTGTTTTACGAACATCTTCTATAAACATTATACAGGGTTTATTCCTTACTCCTGAGCAAGCTCGCCAACTTAAAGAATTAGCTAAAAAAATTGAATCACTCAACCTGTCTATGCCTGATACTGAGGGAAATACTGTTGATGAATTTGTTAAATCCAGGGAATTATTTATAACCATTACGGAGTATTTATCAGTGAATAAACCAATTAGCGATTCTTTAAAGAATAAGGCTTTTCTTATTCGAAAAGATGAAACAGATATAATAAAAAAAACAATTATTGGTGCTGAAAGAATTGGATTAAAAGGTGAATGCATGGTTTGCCATGCTCCTCCCGAATATTTTCCAAAAGGCGATGTTTCAAAATTGGAAACAAAGAAGATAAACGAAAAAAAACGGAAAGAAATTGATGTTGCCCATGTTAAAGGAATTTATAACGATGATGGAATCCAAATGTTATGGGAATTAAAATCGGAAATAGATAGAATACTGACTAACGGGCAGAAATATATTTTAAATGGATTCAGATGTTGTTTGTTGCCGCCTGATAATTTATCCGATCCTTCAAATATTGGACAGGCTTTTGTTACCAACGAATGGATTAATTATTTTAAAGAAATTAGAGGATTATCTCAAGAAGATTGGGACAATTACAAACAGCTCTATTTTTACCCGATTGAAGATTTAATTGAAGCTACGCTGCCCGGGATTAAAAAGAAGAATAAAACTGAAATGATGAAGCAAGTTGAAAAAATTATTGAAAGCTCAAGAGAAATGGATAAAATTGATTTTGAGCTTCAAAAGGAAAACATATGCTTAAACCTTCAGGAAGCTCTTAAAGTTGATTTTTTAATAGGTGAAAACACAAGACAAAAGGAAGACAGGCAATTTATTGCTGCCATGTTCTTGTTATTTCCAGGAAGTGTTGAACTATATGACGAAATAATAACAAAATCAACACAATGATAGAAAAACTAAGTAAAAATAAATTTTTTATTATTTTATTATTTATTCAGTTTTTTAGTACTCAGGTAATTGGGAAATGCATAAAAGGAAATTGTAAAGATAGTATTGGCACTTATGTTTTTTGGAACGGCAATAGGTATGAAGGGATGTGGCAAAATTATAAATTTAACGGGCAAGGTACTTTTACTTATTCATCAGGGAGATTTAAGGGAAGTAAATACACAGGCGAATGGAAAAATAATAAAATAAACGGAACAGGCACATTTTATTTTGCTAATGGAGATATTTACAAAGGAATGTGGAAAAACAATAAAATGCATGGGACTGGAATTTTTATATATGCTAACGGCGACAAATATGAAGGGAATTGGAAAAACAATAAATGTTTTGGACAGGGGACTTTTATTTACGCAATCGGGAAATATGCGGGAAGTAAATATGTGGGAGAATTGAAAAACAGCAAATTAAACGGGGAAGGCACTTTTTATTATGCGGATGGAAAAAAGTATGTGGGAGAATGGAAAAATAATTTAAAACACGGCACAGGTACTATGTTTCTGGTAAACGGAAGCAAATATGAAGGCGAGTGGGGAAAAAACAAATTTCAAGGACAAGGTTCTTTTACTTATTCATATGGAAAGGTAATAACAGGGAAATGGAAAAATAACAAATTTATTAAATAGGTATTTAAATTTTTTTATTAAGCATTATTCTGTTTTTTAATTATTAATTGAATGATATTAGATTTTCAAATCAGAAATTAAAATATCAGTGATTTTGAAAAATATTTTCCGCAACCGAAACCGCAAACGTTTGCATAAATTATTTGTCTAATTAACTGAAAAATTGATATTTATCGAATTAAAAATTAGTAAATTTATGTGGATTTTTTACTGTTCTTCAAAATTTTAAAGAATATATATTATATATTGAAATAATGGACTAAAGTCCTGAGAATGTATTGTTTTGATTAACCACGGCCTTAAGGCCGTGGTTATAGTATAAATTTTAAAAAATAGGGCTTCAGCCCTTTTAATAAAATATATCAATAATATTAAAGACATTATTAAATTTTAAAATCATGATAAAATATATTCTGTCTTTTGCTTTATTATTCATCGTAAGTAATTTAAATTCTCAGCAGGTAACTACCGATCCTGAATTTCCATCCACCAGCGGAAGCATTATGGTCATCTTTAATTCCCATGCAGGCGATGCGCCCCTGGCAAATTATTCAGGTGATATTTATGCGCATACAGGTGTAATGACTGATGAAAGTGTTAATACTCATGATTGGAAATATGTTAAAACCAACTGGGGATTTAATTCTCCTGAGACGAAACTAACTAAAATTAATGATAGCATATATGAACTATCTATATCACCCGATATTTTTACATATTATGGAATAACTGGTGATGTAAAAGTTGTACAACTTGCTTTTGTGTTTCGGTCGGCTGATGGCTCTCAGAAAACAGATCCCGATCTTTTTATTGATGTTTATGAGCCAGGAATGAATGTTAAATTTAGTTCACCTGGTAAATATGCCATTTTCAAGGAAAATGATAATTTAATTATTAATGTTGAAACAATTTCGATAGGCACAAGCGATGCTGACTCAATTGTAGTTTATATTGACCAAGTTAAAACAAGCATAAACTATAACAACACATTATTAGATACTATAACTGTTATAGGCTCAGGAAAGCACAAAATAAAGGCTGTTGCATATAATAATGATTTTATTGTTACCGATTCGGTTTATTATTTTATCAGGGATGAGATATCAATTGCTGAATTACCTGCTGGACTGCCTGAAGGCGTTAATTTTAGTAATGATAGCACAGTAACATTAGTCTTGCTAGCACCGGGAAAAGAATATGCCTTTGTAATTGGTGATTTTAACCAATGGGAATTAAGTAATGATTATATAATGTACAAAACTCCGGATGGTGAGAGATTCTGGCTTTCACTGAACCCGTTGAATAATCATCAGGTATATAGGTATCAATATTTTATTGAAGAAAACATTAGAATAGCCGATCCGTTTACAGAAAGAACAGTTGATCCTTATGATGAAGATATTCCGGATTATATTTATCCTGATTTAACTGAATACCCAACAGATAAAACCCATGAGATTGCTTCGGTGTTTGTCACCGGAGAGCAAAGTTATGAATGGGAAATTGAAGATTTTGAGGTGCCGGATAAAGAGAATCTTGTAATTTACGAATTATTAATCAGGGATTTTTCAGCAAACAGGGATATCAAAACTGTTTTAGATTCTCTCGATTACCTCGAGAATTTGGGTATTAATGCCATTGAATTAATGCCTTTTAACGAATTTGAAGGAAATCAGAGCTGGGGATATAATCCATCATTTTATTTTGCAACTGATAAAGCATATGGCACTAAAAACGATTATAAAAAATTTATCGATGAATGCCATAAACGCGGAATTGCTATTATCATGGATATTGTATTGAATCATTCTTATGGTCAGTCGCCTCTGCTGCGGATGTATTTCGATCAGGATGCTGGCAAACCTGCTTCCGATAATCCATGGTATAACGAAAGTTGTCCGCATCAGCCCTGGTGCTGGGGATATGATTTTAATCATGAAAGTCAATATACACAAGATTTTATCGACAGGGTAAATAGGTTTTGGCTTGAAGAATATAAGATTGATGGTTTCCGGTTCGATTTTACTAAGGGTTTTACCAATAAAACCGGAGATGGCTGGACATATGATGCTTCCAGGATAGCCCTGCTTAAAAGAATGGCCGATGAAATCCGGGAAGTAAATGAAGATGCATTACTAATTCTTGAACATCTGACAGATAATTCGGAAGAAAAAGAATTGGCAAGTTATGGATTTTTATTATGGGGAAATTTAAATTACAATTATAATGAAGCTGTAATGGGATGGCATGAATCGAATAAATCAAATTTTTCAGGAATTTCATATAAAAACCGTAGCTGGGATGAACCGAATTTAGTGGGTTATATGGAAAGTCATGATGAGGAGCGACTTATGTATAAAGCCCAAACCTGGGGCAACGAAGAAGGGAGTTACGATGTAAAGAATTTAAATACAGCTTTACACAGGGCCGAGATGGCAGCTACATTTTTCTTTCCTGTACCTGGTCCAAAAATGGTTTGGATGTTTGGCGAACTGGGCTATGATTATTCAATTAATACTTGTGATGACGGTATAACAATTGACGATGGTTGCAGGTTATCATTAAAACCTGTAAAATGGGATTATTTTTCAGAATATTATAGAAAGAGGTTATACCAGGTATATTCGGCATTAATTAACTTAATACAAACCGAACCTGCGTTTAAAAGTACCGATTTTACTCTAAATGTAAGTAAAGCATTAAAAAGCATTCATATTAATCACAATGACATGGACGTTACGATAATTGGGAATTTCGATGTAAAAACAGGTAAAATTAACCCTCAGTTCCAGAAAACCGGTACATGGTATGATTTTTTTAGCGGAGAGCAAATTGAAGTGGATGATGTGAATGATACAATTATATTAAAACCGGGAGAATATCATTTATATACATCTAAAAAACTTGAAAAACCGGATATTTTAGCCAGCAATAATTATCTACCCAATTCATTAAATAAACAAAATACTTTTGTAGTTTGGCCAAATCCGGTAACTGAAAATTTAAATATTTTTCTTGAATTAACAGAAAACAGTTCAGTTGAAATAAATATATATAGTCTGGCCGGAACAATTGTAGAACAGGTTTTTACAGGAGAATTAGAAAAAGGATTACATACTATAAACTGGCAAAAAAATGATTATTTGAAAGGTTTATATTTAATAAAATCAGTATTTAATGATTATCAAAAAGTTCGAAAAATTATTTTTTTGTAGTGTTTAATATAGTTGTGCAATTTATTAAATTTACTTAATAAACAATTAAACCAAATACTATGGAAAAACTTAAGAAATTCTCTTTAATAAAAGCATTATTTTCATTTTGTTGTTTTCCTGTGTTCTTAATACAAAGCGGTTATTCACAAGAAGGTTTTGAAACTGATATTATTCAAACCTTAGCAGGTGATTTAAAAATTACTTTTATTGGCCACGGAACCTTGATGTTTGAATTTAATAATTTGGTAATCCATATTGACCCGGTTTCGGCAGAAGCCGATTATTCAAAAATGTCAAAAGCCGATATCATACTTGTCACTCATGAACATGGCGATCATCTTGATGTTTCAGCCATTAATAAAATTACAAAAGAAAATACCAAAATTGTTTTAACCGAAAAATGCATTGAGATTAACGAGTATTTATCAGCTTCCGAAATTATGAAAAATGGCGATAATACCGAAATATATGGAATTAAAATAGAAGCAATACCAGCTTATAACATTAAACACATGCGTTCGCCGGGAAATCCATTCCATCCTAAAGGAGTGGGGAATGGCTATATTTTAACTTTTGGGGATAAGAAAGTATACATAGCAGGCGATACGGAAAATACACCGGAGATGAAGGCTTTAAAAGATATTGATATTGCATTTTTACCAATGAACCTGCCTTATACCATGACACCCGAGATGGTTGCCGATGCGGCCAAAAATTTCAGGCCAAAAATTCTGTATCCTTACCATTACGGTAATACCGATACCGATCAATTAGTGGAATTATTAAAAGATGAGAATGATATTGAAGTAAGGATAAGGCAGATGCAATAATTTAATTATAAAAATATTTTTTATAAATTTCCATAACTGTTGTTACAAAAAGTTGCATTTTTTGTTAATTTAATTTATGCCGTTTGTATAAAATATAAATAAATACTAAAATCATTCCGGCAGATTAAAATAATTATAATTTTTGCAAAATACCGGGTTTTCACAAGCGGTAGTCAATTCCCGTATTTTCGTATCTGTATGTAAATTTATTTTATGTTTAATCTAAACTTATAGTTATGAAAAATTTAACTTTATTTTTTATGTTTTTAGGCATGAGTTTTTATTGCCTTGCTATTAATGCTCCAATTGTAACAATTACTCCCGATACGCTTAATGGTGCGGGAATTGTACAAATTGATATTACCATAGATAATCCACTTAATACTTTTTTACAAGGAGAAATTGAAATTTATAATCCTGATGCAGAATACCCTCCTTTAGGTATGTATTCTTATTTTAACGACTATGATTTATCAAACGGAAAATACGTTGTTGAATTTGATATACCTGTATATGCAACTCCCGGGAACTGGTATGTGGAATATATAATTTTGGATTATGAGGACAGCACATTTACATTTTATTCCGTAGAAATAAATGCCGGCTTTTATGCTATTAATGTAGCCCCCGATACTATTCCCCCAAAAATTACCTATTTTAATGTATCAAAAGAGCTTGCATACCCGGGTGATGTTGTTACAATCGAAGTTCAAATTGAAGATGAATATACTGGCTTAAATCATTTTTATATTGAAATTTCACATCCTGATTATGGAAACGTGTTTTTTGAAGAGATGTTTTATTTAGATCAGGAAAAAAATAAAGCATTAACTATTAGTTATGTAATTGGAGAATACGAAATACCTGGTCCAAGAAGCATTTATGTCTCTTTATCTGATGATGGTTGGAATTACGTTGAATTAAATGTAGACAGTCTTGATTTTAATTTAACCGTAGAAGGGACAATTTTAGACATCAATCCCCCGATATTACTTAGCGCCACTTATATTGAAGATAATAAGAATTACCTGGAATTGGTAATCTCAGATAACATCTCAGGAGTTGATTATTTTGACGGGG
>JAFGQQ010000250.1 GCA_016935595.1 Bacteroidales bacterium | reverse complement strand
TATGAATTACAGGATGGATTTGGATGGACAAACGGCGTATTTCTAAAATTCTGGAGAGAAGTAAATCAAGAATTATACTAAGTAGCAGCTAGTTTATTTTTGTAAATTCTATAATTTTCTTCATCAAATACCGCAAAGATCACTTTTTGAAATCTTTTGTTTTTTGATAAAAAATCTTTTACTGTCCTTATGGCAACAGAAGCTGCAATATCTTTAGGAAAACGATAAACACCTGTGCTTATATTTGGAAAGGCAATAGATTTTATTTTATTTTTAGAAGCAAGTTTTAAACTTTTATCATAACAGCTTAATAACAGGTTCAATTCATTATTAGTTCCGCCATACCAGATTGGACCGACTGTATGAATGATGTATTTGGCAGGTAAATTATACCCATTGGTTATTTTTGCTTCTCCGGTTGGGCAGCCTTTCAGTCTTTTACATTCTTCTAATAATTGAGGGCCAGCGGCCCTGTGAATGGCGCCATCAACACCTCCGCCACCTAATAAGCTTGGATTGGCAGCATTTACAATGGCATCCACTTCTAATTTGGTAATATCACCCCTGTATAATTCTATTTTCACCATAAAAATTATTTTATCGAATTTTTGCTCCTAGTTCATTTTCATAAACTTGAATAAAATTACTCATAATTTTATCTATCTGTTTATCTGTTAATGTTTTATTTTCATCTTGAAGAATAAAACTAACAGCATAAGATTTTTTCCCTTTCTCAATATTTTCACCTTCATAAACATCAAAAAGAGAGACCTTTTTCAATAGTTTTTTTTCGGTTTGTAAGGCTAATTTTTGTATTTGTTTAAATTGAATATTTTTATTAATTAATAAAGCTAAATCTCTTTTAACCTCGGGATATTTTGCTAAAGGTTCAAATTCTATTTTAATTGTATTTATTAATTGTAATAATATATCCCATTTTAAATCAGCGTAATAAACTGGTGTATCAATATCAAATAATCTTAACAGGTTATCATTAATTTCACCTAAATTGGCTATCTTTTTATTATTAATTTGATATTCAAGTCCTTCATTAAAAATTTCATTCTTTATATAATTTTGTTCAACCTGCTCAATATCAATTCCTAAACGTGATATTATATTTTCAGTATATGTTTTTATATCATAAAAAGATAATTGTTCTTGTTTGGTAATCCAGTTTGTTTCAAATCGTTGTCCTGTCATAAGAATAGCTAAATTTTTTTCTTCTTCATAATTTTTCTGAATATCCGATATATTTTCTTTCTTTCTGAAATAATATTCATATCCGAATTCATAGAATTTTAAATTGTGGTTTTTTCGGTTTTTGTTATAAATAATTGCTTCTAATCCATTAAACAGCAATGTTTGACGCATAGCATTTAAGTCAGCGCTAACAGGATTTAAAATATTAACCAGGTTTTCCTTTTTAAATTCTTTTATATGCTCGTAATAGCTTGATTTGGTAAGAGAATTGGAAATAATTTCATAAAAACCAATACTTGTAAGGTAATCAGAAATAAGGTTAATAACTTTTTCAGGATCAGGTTTTGGTGGATGTGAAATTGTGGAATAAATTTTTTTTGAAATTTCAACATTATTGTAACCGTAAATTCTTAGAATTTCTTCGATAACATCTGCCTCCCGCGTCACATCGTATCTATATGCAGGAACAATAAGTTGCAGTTCCTTCTGCGTTTTTTTTTCAATAATAAAATCCAACGATTTTAAAATTTTTTTAATTTTTCTCTTATCAATTTTTTTACCAATTAACCGTTTTGTGTGATCATAGGATAATTTAACTTTTTTATTATTTATTTTTTTCGGATAAATGTCAATAACGTCTGATGAAATATTGCCTCCGGCCAGCTCCTGCATTAATAGTGCGGCCCTTTTCATGGCATATACCGTGCCATGTGGATCAACTCCGCGTTCAAACCTGAAAGATGAATCAGTATTTAATCCATGTCTTTTTGAAGTACGTCGCACTGATACAGGATTGAAATGAGCACTTTCAATAAATACATTAACCGTGTCGTCAGTAACACCTGTTTCTAATCCGCCCATTACTCCTGCTAAAGCAACAGGTCCATCAGAATCGCATATCATTAAATCTTCATCTGATAATTTTCTTTCGATTTCATCAAGGGCTGTATAAATTGTACCTTCCGGCAGATTTTTAATAATAATTTGTCTACCTTTTAATTTATCGGCATCAAATGCATGAAGAGGCTGACCTGTTTCATGAAGAATATAATTTGTAATGTCAACAACATTGTTTATTGGATTCAACCCAATTGCTTTTAACCTGTTTTGCATCCAAAATGGACTCGGTTTAACATTAACACCAGTCACAGATATTCCGGAATAACGGGGGCAGGACTTGCAATTTTCTATTTTAACATCAATAACATAATCAGTATTATTTATTTTTAGCTTGTCGACAGATGGCTTCATTAAAGTGATATTTTTCTTATCAGAAAGAAATGCAGCTAAATCCCTGGCAACGCCATAATGAGAAGAAGCATCAATTCGGTTAGGAGTCAGGCCTATTTCAAAAACAGTATCGGTTTCAATTTTAAAATATTCTTTTGCTAAAGTCCCTGGTTTAGCATTTGAATCAAGCACCATAATACCATCATGATCATCACCTAAACCGAGTTCATCCTCAGCACAAATCATTCCTTCCGAAAATTCTCCCGTGAATTTTTTCTTTTGTATAGAATAATATTTTTTACCCTTATATAAAGTAGTTCCAATTAATGCAACCGGTACTTTCTGGCCAACAGCAACATTTGGAGCACCGCATATAATTTGTAATGGCTTTGATTGTCCGATGTTCACTTTTGTTAGGCTTAACTTATCGGCATTCGGGTGTTTTTCACAAGATATAACCTCGCCAATAACAATACCTTCCAAGCCTCCTTTAACAGTTTCGAATTTTTCAATGCTTTCAACTTCTAAACCAATATTGGTTAATATATCTGCAACTTCTTTCTCAGGTAAATTGATATTAATATATTCTTTAAGCCAGTTGTAAGATATTCTCATTCGTTTATTTATAATTTAATTTACTAATAATCATGTCCTTTTGTTGAGTTTCATTAGCTATTTAATAAATCCCTCTATGAGGGTTTCATAAGTAAATAAACTTAATATATTTTTTCTATTAAGCACAAAAGTAAAAATTTTTATAAGCTCATTCTATCTATTTATTCACAATCTAAAACACATTTTCCTTGTTTATTGATATAAAATTTTTTTCCATTTTTTTTCACTTCTGCAACCCCTCCAGTAAAATATTTGCCTAAGTCATATTCGAATGGGATTATTAATTCCCCTAAATAATTATAATATCCGGTTTTAAAATTATCGCCAATAGCTTCAACCATACCTTCACTAAAATTATCGGGCATTATATTTGGCGGACAAGAGAATACAGTATCTCCATAATGATTGATAAAACTGCAATACATGGTTTCATTCTCTTCAACACAAACCCTTGCCTTACCTTCATGAAAATCCCCACATTCATCATATTTGGGAGATATCACAACTTTCCCTTCTATATCAATAAAACCGTATTTTTTTATGAATCCAGAATATTCACCAATAGCAGCTTTACCTTCACTAAAATAGCTAATATCATAATATTTATATGGAACTACTATTACACCTCTGGTATCAATTAATCCCAATCGGGAACCGGCATTGTTCTTATAATTATATATACATGACCTCCCGGAATTAAAGTTGGATACAAGATCAAACTGACAAGGGATAATTTCAACACCATCTCTATTAATATAACCATATAGATCGTTTTTTTTAACAGAAATGAGATCATTGTAAGTATAACTTATTTCGCTATATTGAAAAGGAGTAATATTTTTCCCGTTCTCGTCAACTATACCTTTTAAGAATAATGCAAGTCCAATATATCTGCCATTTCCCAGGTCAAATTCAGGGATGAAAGGCAAAAATTTATTTACAGTATTGTAGTTTTTATCAATGATATAATAATTATCTTTTTCAACGCTTACATAAGCTTTGCCGTTATAAAAATTAAAAGCATCTAAGTAGATGAATTTACCTGATAGTTGTTCTTTGCCATTAACATCTATATAGCCCCAAAAATTATTTAATTTTACCAGGGCTCTTTCGTCATTAAATGAATTTGCATCGTCATATTTACATGGAATAACCTCTTGTCCATTTTTATTGATAAAACCGTACTTATTATTTAAATTTTTTATACAGGCCATGTTTTCATTAAAGTTTTTTATATTTCTATATTTATAAGGGACAACCATTTTTCCGTTTTTATCAATACATCCCCATAAACCTTCTTTAGCGACAACAGCAAAACCTTCGGAAAAAGAGGAGGCATAATCAAATTGGGCAGGAATAATTTCATTAAGGTTTTGATCTAAATACCCGAATAAACCTTCTTTTTGAAATAAAGCCTTGTTTTCAGAGAAATCTCTAACTTTATCATAAAGATAATTTCCTGAAATATCAATAATATTTCCTGTACCAGGTATTTCATTATAAAATTTTTCAAATAGTACGAAAGCTTTACCATTTTTAAAATCAGAAACAGAATCAAAATAGAAAGGTATAACCCTACGGCCCTGCAAATCAATAAATCCCCATTTATCAGCTTTTTTAGCTCTCATTCGTTTTTCTATTAAATCGCCTACCTCATCATATTTTAAAAGAGCTGTTTCTTTAATTTTTTGATTACATTGTGCAATAAGGCTCTCTAATTCATTATATTTTGGATTATCTGAAGCTCCAGGGCAATTTTTAGCATCTTCCAACTTACTTAAAACTATTTCAGGACGACCATTATTTTGAAACATGGTTTTAGCTTTAGTAAAATTTTCCTCAAAACAATTATTTAATTTATCTTTTTGAATAGTCGTTTTTTTGTCGTCAGGTGTCGTTTCGTCAGGTTTTTTAATAGGCTCCTTACTCCCCGGTTTTTGCATACATTGCTCAATCAATTTATCAATTTCTTTACATTCAGGACTGGTGGAAGCGTCAGGGCATGTTTTGGCCATTTCAAAGAATCTTTTAGCCATAAGCGTATTTCCTTGTTCCAAGGCAGCCTTCCCTTTCGTAATAAAATCTTTACAACATTGAGAATAAATAAAACTTGTTAATTGTATAAATAAAATAAGAAAAATAGCTTTTTTCATATTTTTAAATATTTAAGTTAGGAATCAGTAAAATGGCGATTATAATTGGAATAATCATTTTAACTATAGTTTTTAAATATCAGATCATATTGAACTAAAAACTAATACAAAGTAAGAAGATTTTCTATATATACAAAAAATATTGATTATTAATAAGTAATTCAATAATTTACAAAGATTTTTATATTTTTTGAAATTCTTTCAACAATTAAAAATATATTTACTGTTATAAACGTTTAAGTTATTAACACCTTCTAAATCTGTTGCCAGTATTTAATTGTCCCTTATTTTCTAATTTATTTATTATTTTAGGGTTTTTAAAATTATATATTATTTTTAAATACATTTATAACGGATTGATTTTAAATTATGTATATAAATATTTACATAATATATTTGATAATTGCTTTATATTTAATACTTTAGCAAAACAAAAGGGGATTTTATATTGTTATATGCTGTAATGTAAAGCATAACATGAATTATAAACTAATATTGGTTTAGTGAGAAGGTCATTAATACTTATAGTAATTTTTATTGTTATAATTAAATTCGTTGAGGCGCAAGATCCCCAATTCTCACAATTTTATACAGTTCCTTTATATTTAGGGCCTTCTTTCGCAGGCACAACAAAGGGGAGTAGAATAAACATCAATTATAGAAATCAGTGGCCTGCACTTGGCAAATCGTTCACTACCATGGCACTTTCTTTCGATCATTATTTTCATAAATTCAGGAGCGGGGTAGGAGTATTATTATTAAGAGACCGTGCTGGTGAAGGACGATTGGGAATAACAAGCGGAGGATTTCAGTATTCTTTTGATATTTATATTAACAAATATTGGAAAGCGAGGCCAGGCGTACATTTCTCATATACACAACGAAGCGTTGATATAACAAAACTTGAAGTACCCTCTGGTACACTTGGGGGTTCATCAACTTACCGGCTTCCCCAGG
Source organism: Bacteroidales bacterium (assembly GCA_016935595.1). Next base: position 11,842 of record JAFGQQ010000250.1, on the reverse strand, counting down.
AAAAAGTATTGGCATTTGATTTTGGCACATCAATACTAACTTATTCTGAAAATCATTGGTTTGGTTTTTCAATCGACCATCTAACCAGGCCAAATCTTTCATTGTATGTTGATGAGGAATATAGATTATCACTTAAATACCAGGTTTATGGAGGAACGCGCATTACCCGCAGGGGTAGATTGCTTAGAACTCTTCCGGAAAGTGTAAATGCTTCATTCATTTTTAAAAGCCAGGATAAACATCACCAGCTCGATGTTGGTGGCTTTTGGTTCAAAGAACCTTTAATGTTAGGTCTTTGGTTTAGGGGATTGCCTTATTATAAAGTAGGTGAAGATGTTAAAGTATTCAGCAGGGATGCTTTAATCTTTATGGCTGGATATAAAATTGAAAGTCTGAGTATTGGATATAGTTTTGATGCAACAATATCCAACCTGCTTGTTACAAGAACAGCAGGTAGCCACGAAATTTCTATTATCTATAAATTTAACCAGGAATGGGAAAGGAAAAAACGGCCTAAACGCAGACCTGTACCTTGTCCTACTTTCTAGGACTTAAAATTTGAATTTTATAAAAATCAATAATTTATTTTTGCAATCATATTAATCATTTATCTTTGCCCCTGAATATAAATTTTTAACAAATTTTACAATTATGATCAAAAAAATACCATTTATTTTGAATATTGTATTACTGGCTGCCGTTATTGCCTTATTTATTTTGCATTTTACATCAAAACAAAAAAAACCAAGTATTGAAGATTTAATTAATGTTACTACCCAAATTTCTCCCGATTCAGCATCAATTGCTTATGTTAATTACGATTCATTACTGATGGCTTATGATTTTTATCATGAATTGACTGACAGGTTAAATAAAAGAAAAAGTGAGCTGGAAGCTGAATTTGCAAATAGACAAAGGCAATATGCAGTTCAATTGGATGATTTCAATGAAAAAGTATCAAAAGGATTAGTAACGCGTTATCAGGCCCAGGAAATGGAAAATAATCTTTTAAAAGAACAAGAAAATTTAATTAATCTGAGAGACCAGTTAACTGCTCAATTAATGGAAGAAGAACAGGTGATGAACAGGCAACTTTATTTTAGTATTGTTGAATATTTAAAAGAATATAATAAAGATAAAGGTTACCAGTATATTTTAAGCAGCGCTTTTGGCGGACCGGTTTTATATTCGCATGAAAACTTAAATATAACTAAAGAAATAATTGAAGGTATAAATAATAAGTATATTAAAGATAAAGAAAAGGAAAAAGTCAAGTAAGAATTAATGGCATTTGCCGATTTTTATTTAAAAAAACAGAGTTTCGAAACCAGAATAAAGGAAAAACCTTCCAAAGATTTAAGATTTATTGTAGTTTCACCTTGTTACAATGAACCTTTTATAATTAATACTTTAGAATCTTTAAAGTCTTGTGATCCTCCAAAATCCATATTAGAAGTTATTATTGTTATTAATTCTTCAGAAATCTCTCCTGATGAAATAAAAAAAACAAATCTTTCAACTTTAGCATCATTAAAAGAATGGATGAGATATACACATACTTATTTTAAAATCCATATACTATATTATCCTAATTTACCTAAAAAACATGCAGGTGCCGGTTTAGCAAGAAAAATAGGGATGGATGAGGCCATTCATCGTTTTAATTATTTTAATAAGCAAGATGGAGTTATTATTTCGTTTGATGCTGATGCAACATGTGATACAAATTTTTTTACAGAAATTGAAAGGTTATATTGTGAAAAAACCAATACAAATGGTTGTTCTGTGTATTTTGAACATCCGGTCGAAGGAAATGAGTTTGAGGAAAAAGTATATCAGGGAATAATTTTATACGAACTTTATTTAAGATACTTTGTGCAAGCATTAAGATTTATTGGTTATCCCTACTCGTTTCATACCATTGGTTCATGTTTTACTGTTAAAGCCATTGCTTATGTAAAGCAAGGAGGCATGAATAAAAGGCAGGCCGGTGAAGATTTTTATTTTTTACATAAAATCATGCCACTCGGTAATTATGTTGATTTAAATACAACCAGGGTAATTCCTTCACCGAGAATTTCTGACCGTGTGCCTTTTGGTACAGGGCCTATGATTAAGAAGTATCTGAATCAAAAAACAGATGTTTTTAATACATATAATATTAGTGCATTTGAGGATATTAGACAATTATTATTGATAAATGAGCAATTTTTTCAAATAAATAAAAAACAGATAATTACCAAATTATCTGATTTGCCAAATAGATTAGGAGAATATCTCAATAAAATAAATTTTGAAAATGAGATTGAAAGGATTAATAAAAATTGTAAAACCATTCAATCTTACATAAAACACTTTTATTCTTTTCTCAATACATTTATAATATTAAAATACCTGAATTTTGTTCATGAGAAAGAATTAAAAAAGTCAGACATAAAATTAGCAGCTTCTGATTTGTTGAAAAAAATGGGAATTAAAGAAATTCCTGAGAGTAATTTTGGATTATTAAAACTTTATAGAAGTATTGAAAGAAAACAGAATTTCAGGTATTGAAATAAATTAAACTGTTTTATGGTGAAGTGAAATAAATAATATTGGTATTGACAGGAATACTATTATTGATAATACATTTTTACCAAAGATGATGAACAAGGTTCTTTATCTTTATATTATAAACTTGGTCTATTATACCAAGTTCATTTTTAGTTAATTTTTTTATTTTACCGGCTTCAATATTTGATAATACCTGTTCGACTTTTGATGCTCCCGGTATTATACAACTTATTTCATCATGCATTAATATCCATTTTAATGCTACCATAGTAAGTGGAATATCGGTAAAAGATTCTTTAAGTTCTTCAACTGCTTCAATACCTGTGTTATAATCAATTCCTGAGAAAGTTTCTCCTTTATCGAAGGCTTCTCCGTTTCGGTTAAAATTACGATGATCACCACTTGAAAAAGTTGTTTTTTTATCGAATTTGCCACTCAGCAAACCACTCGCTAACGGAACCCTTACAATTATACCGATATTTTTCTTTCTTGCTTGTTCAAAAAACAATTCTTTGGGCCGTTGCCTGAACACGTTAAAAATAATTTGAACTGTATCTACATTTGGAAATTCAATTGCCTTTAGGGCTTCTTCAACTTTTTCTACACTTACACCTAATTTAAGTATTTTCCCTTCACTTATTAATTTATCAAATACTTCAAAAATTTCTGGTCTGTAGTAAACTTCAGTAGGAGGGCAGTGAAGTTGAATTAGATCTATGGTATCAATTCCCATATTTTTCAGGCTGTCTTCTACAAAACCTTTTAAAACCTTTGTGGTATATTGCTCATTTGTATGCGGATTAAGACGTCTTCCGCATTTAGTTGCCACATAAATACGTTCACTCCGTGACTTTATTAACCTGCCAACTGCTTGTTCACTTTCACCGCCTCTTTCACCATAAACATCTGCCGTATCAATAAAGTTTATTCCATTATCAATTGCGGTATTTAATATCTTATCGGCATTTTTATGGTTAAATTTTTCACCCCATTTTCCTCCAACTTGCCATGTGCCTAAGCTAATTTCAGAAATTTTAAATCCTGTTTTTCCAAGTTTTCTGTAATTCATAAGCTTATAAACTTTTGTTATATTAATTTTAATTTAAGGTAAATTTAATTAAATAACTTTTTTATTAGTATAATTATAATTGCATTGTTCTGTTTTAATCTTAATTATTGATTAACATATAAAAAATAATAGTGTTCGAGAAGTAATAGTAAATCCACTACGTGGAATTTATTCGTTTTTAATATTTTTTTACTCGATTACTATTGTGGAAAGATTTGAAGGATTAGAAATTAATTCAATATTTTTTTATACCTGAATAATTAATAATTAAAATAATATTTTTAAATTTGCGGCTCATTTAAAAAATGTAATTATATAAATTACTACGATGGACTTAATGAAGGTTGTTGAAAAAGAATTGGCAGTTGAAAATAAATTTCCTGCCTTTAAGGCAGGTGACACTATTACTGTTCATTATAAAATTAAAGAAGGTAATAAGGAAAGAATACAACAATTCAGAGGTGTAGTGCTTCAAAGGAAAGGAATAGCCAATAATGAAACTTTTACTGTTAGAAAAATATCCGGAAATGTAGGTGTTGAAAGAATATTTCCGATTGCATCACCTTTCATTGAGAAAATTGAGTTAAATAAAACAGGGAAAGTGCGCAGAGCAAGAATATTTTATTTACGTGAGAGAACAGGGAAAAAAGCTAAAATTAGAGAAAAACGGTTGTAACCTGATTATAATTTCAAAAGGTCCTCAAGGTAAAATCGGGGACTTTTTTTTTAATATATATATATTGATTAATGGTAAAGATTACTTTTCCCGATAATAGCATGAAGGAATTTCAAACCGGGATAACTGGTTATGAGATTGCTAATTCTATTAGTTCACAATTGGCTAAAGAGGTATTGTCTATTACAGTTAACGGAGAAGTATGGGATTTAACCAGGGCAATTAATGCCAATGCAAAAATAATGCTTCATAAATGGGATGATAAGGAAGGTAAACATGCTTTTTGGCATTCATCAGCACACCTGATGGCTGAAGCTTTAGAGAGTTTTTATCCGGGGATTAAGTTTGGAATTGGACCTGCCATTGAAAATGGTTTTTATTATGATGTTGATCCGGGCGATAAGGTAATTTCAGAAAACGACTTTCCGGAAATTGAGAAAAAAATGAAGGAATTGGCTTGTCAAAAAAATCCTTACGAACGGGAAGAAGTTTCAAAAGAAAACGCGCTTAAGTTTTTTAAGCAAAAAGGAGATGAATATAAACTGGAATTGATAAACGACCTTGAAGACGGTGAAATATCATTATACAAACATGGTAGTTTTACCGATTTATGTCGTGGTCCGCATTTACCTGACACCAGTTATATAAAATCATTTAAGCTATTAAACATTGCAGGCGCCTATTGGAGGGGAGATGAGAAAAGAAAACAACTTACAAGGATTTATGGCGTTTCTTTCCCAAAGCAAAAAATGTTAGATGAATACCTTGAGATGCTCGAATTGGCAAAGCAACGCGATCACAGGAAAATTGGAAAGGAACTAGAATTATTTACATTTTCACAAAAGGTAGGACAGGGATTACCTCTCTGGTTGCCAAAAGGTGCGCAATTAAGGGAAAGGCTTGAAAACTTTTTAAAGAAGGTGCAGGTTAAATATGGTTATGAACCGGTAATAACTCCACATATCGGACAAAAAGAGTTGTATATCACATCAGGTCATTTTGCAAAATACGGACAGGATTCTTTTAAACCTATTAAAACCCCTATTGAAGGAGAGGAGTTTTTATTAAAACCCATGAATTGCCCGCATCATTGCGAAATATACAAAAGCAAACCAAGGTCGTATAAAGATTTACCCATACGATTGGCTGAATTTGGCACAGTATATCGCTACGAACAGAGTGGCGAATTGCATGGATTAACAAGGGTGAGGGGTTTTACACAGGATGATGCCCATATTTATTGTACTCCCGAGCAATTAAAAGATGAATTTAAAAAGGTAATTGATATTATACATTACATATTTAATACTTTAGATTTTCATGATTATACTACACAAATATCATTGCGTGATCCGGATGATCATGAAAAATATATTGGGAGAGATGAAAACTGGGAAAAAGCTGAAAAAGCAATCATTGAAGCTGCTGAGGAAAAGGGATTGAAAACGAAAGTTGTGCTTGGCGAAGCAGCATTTTACGGGCCGAAACTCGATTTTATGGTAAAAGATGCCATTGGCAGGGAATGGCAATTAGGCACTATCCAGGTCGATTATAACTTACCTGAAAGGTTTGAACTTGAATATATTGGTGCTGATAATCAAAAGCATCGGCCAGTAATGATTCATAGGGCACCTTTTGGATCTATGGAACGATTTGTTGCTGTGTTAATTGAACATACCGGGGGTAAATTTCCATTATGGTTAGCACCCGACCAGGTCGTTATACTGCCTATAAGCGAGAAGTTTAACGATTATGCAAAAAAAGTTTTAAATTTCCTAAATAATTACGATATTCGCACTTGTATTGATGATAGAAATGAAAAAATTGGGAAAAAGATTCGTGATAACGAACTGAAAAGAATTCCTTATTTAATTATCATTGGTGAAAAAGAAGAAACAACCAATACTTTGTCTGTTAGAAGACAAGGTGAGGGTGATAAGGGATCGATGAATTTTGAAGAATTTAAAAATTTAATAGTTAAACAAATAGAAAAAGAAACAAGTTTTAATTAACGTAAGGAGGGCATAAATATAGCAATACAAAGATTCAATAAGGGTAATAGAAGTCAGGGTAGCCAAACTACAAGTTTTAAGATTAACCAAGAAATTAGAACAAAATTAGTTAGAGTAGTTGGCGATAATGTTGAAAATCCAGACATTTATCCCATTGAAAAAGCTTTAAAAATGGCAGATGAACTGGATTTAGATTTGGTTGAAATTTCACCCAATGCTAATCCGCCAGTATGCAGAATAATTGATTACCAAAAGTTTCTTTATCAACAAAAGAAAAAACAAAAAGAAATAAAAGCAAAAACAGCAAAAATTGTTGTTAAAGAAATTAGGTTTGGACCTAATACCGAAGAGCATGATTATAATTTTAAGCTTAGACATGCGCAGAAATTTTTATCGGATGGTGCTAAAGTTAAAGCTTATGTATTTTTTAAAGGAAGGTCGATTTTATATAAAGAAAAAGGGGAGATATTATTGCTTAAATTTGCACAGGATTTAGAAGAATTAGGAAAATTGGAACAAATGCCAAAACTGGAAGGAAAGAAAATGACAATATTTATCACCCCGAAATCAACAAAAAGGAAAAATTAAATATAAATAGATAAAAACTAAGGAAGAATGCCAAAAATGAAGACAAATTCCGGTGCAAAAAAAAGATTCTCATTAACCGGAACGGGGAAGATTAAAAGAAAACATGCTTATAAAAGTCATATATTGACTAAAAAATCGAAGAAACGCAAAAGAAATTTGGGTTATTTTGGAGAAGTGCATAAAGCCGATAAAAATAATGCCAAAAAATTATTAGCAATAAAATAGTTCTTTTAATTATTGTTTAACAAGTGAATTAGCATTTAAGAGTTCCGGATAGGGAAACGCTAACCACTAAAAATTTTAAAATTATGCCACGATCAGTTAATAAAGTTGCATCAAGAGCAAGAAGAAAAAAGATTCTACAAAGTACAAAAGGATATTTTGGGAGACGGAAAAATGTTTGGACTGTTGCAAAGAATGCTTATGAAAAAGGTTTAAACTATGCTTACAGTGACAGGAGAAAAAAGAAAGGTAATTTTAGGGCATTATGGATTCAAAGAATTAATGCTGCAGTTCGCCAATACGGAATGTCGTATTCCGAGTTTATGGGAAAAATAAATAAAAAGGGAATTCAATTAAACAGGAAAGTACTTGCCGACCTGGCAATGAACGATCCGAAAGCTTTTAAAGCAATCGTAACAAAAGTTCAGAAATAGTATTGATTTCAATTTTTATAGCTGCCTAAAAAGTAATTCTGTTGAATAACCAATAAGTGTATTTCGGGGAATCATGAAATATAATTGGTTACTTCTCAGACAGTTTTTTATTTAATTAATCTGAATAATAACATTGATATGTTTATCTTTGCTTAAAGTATTAAAATATTTATCACCATGAAAATAGCACTAATTGGATATGGAAAAATGGGCAAGGAAATTGAAAAAGTTGCCCTTGAACGGAATCATGAAATTGTATTGAAAATTGATATCGATAATTACAATGAGCTTACCAGTGATAATTTAAAAAATGTAGATGTAGCTATTGAATTTACAACTCCCGAAAGTGCATACGACAATATAATGGCTTGTTTCGATGCACAAATACCTGTTGTTTCAGGCTCTACGGGATGGCTTAATAAATTTTACCAGGTAAAAGATTTTTGTGAAAAAAACAGTCAGACTTTTTTTTATGCGGCTAATTTTAGCATTGGAGTAAATATATTTTTTAAAACAAATCAGTTTTTAGCGAAAATAATGAATAATTTTAATGACTATAATGTTGAAATTGAAGAAACACATCATACGCAGAAGCTAGATGCCCCAAGTGGTACAGCAATCCGTTTAGCCGATGATATTTTATCAAATATTGACAGGAAGAAAGAATGGGAATTAAATACTTCAGATAAAATCAATAAGATTAATATATTAGCAAAACGTATAGGTAATGTACCGGGTATTCATACTGTTAATTATGATTCGGAAATTGATTCAATTCATATTACACATTCGGCTAAAAGCCGTAAAGGTTTTGCATTAGGCGCAGTATTGGCTGCAGAATTTATAAAAGACAAGAAGGGAATTTATTCAATGAATGACTTATTGAATATTTAAATAATGTAATTAAAAATTGGCCATTAATTTCAGAAACAAGTATAAAAAGTTTTTTATTGTAGCTATTATTTACTGTTTGTGGGTATTATGGCTTAATAATTATTTTTTTTTCATTGGTCTTATTGTTATTTTCGATGCTTTTATTACAAAGAAAATTAATTGGACATTTTGGAAACGAAAGTTAGGTTTAAGTAAAAAAGAAAATTTATTTACAGATTATATTGATGCATTAATTATTGCCATTGTTGGCGCTTCCGCAATCAGGTTATTTTTAATTGAAATTTATACCATTCCAACCCCGTCTATGGAAAAAACATTATTGGTGGGAGATTATGTATTAGTCAGTAAGTTTACATATGGTCCTAAAATGCCAAATACACCAATCTCTATTCCATTTACTCATAATACTTTACCTTTTAATACACAAAAGAAATCTTATGTAGAATGGATTAAAAGACCATATAAACGTCTCGCAGGTATATCTAAAATTAAAAGGGATGATATTATGGTCTTTCATTTTCCGGAAGGTGATACAATTATATTGCAGTATCCTGAAAAAAATTATTATGCAATGAAAAGGAAGTACGGAGGGGACCGTTTTATAGAAGAGAAATATGATTTAATTGCACGACCTGTTGATAAAAGAGATAACTATATAAAAAGATGTATTGCATTGCCTTCAGATACCATGGAAATTCATAGCGGAAAAATATATGTTAATCATAAATTGATGCAGGAGAAACATAATGCTATATTGGAATATATTGTTGAAACAGACGGTGAAAAAACAAGTGTGGATATAATTCAGGCATTAAATGCAGATATGTTCGAAAAAAAAATTAGAAGATTGGATAATAGCAGGTTTGTTATTCCGTTAACTAAAAATGAAGTTAAACAACTAAATGAACAAGATTTTATTGTCTCCGTGAATCGCTATGAGAATCCGGTTAAAACAGCGTATAAATCAGTTTTTCCATACGACTATGAATACCCGTGGACAGAAAATAATTTTGGACCCGTGGTTATTCCCAAAAAAGGAAATAATGTTAAACTTACATTAAAAAACTTATCTTTATACCGCAGAATTATTGAAAATTATGAAAATAACGAATTATTTGTCAAAGAAGATACAATTTACATAAATGGGAAAAGACAAAATTTTTATACTTTTAAAATGAATTATTATTTTGTTGTTGGCGACAACAGGCCAAATTCGGCAGATTCGAGGTATTGGGGTTTTGTCCCTGAAGATCATATTGTTGGAAAAGCTTTATTTATTATATTTTCAAAAGATATTAACGATAAATACTATAAAATAAGATGGAAAAGAATTTTATCTAAGGTAAAATAAGTTTTTAATTGAAATTTGTTTATTAAAATTTATTAAAATGATTGAATCACAAAAAAAGAAACGAGATTATCAACCTGCACCTTTTAATAAAAGAACAAAATCAAGATTTATTGATATGATTATCTTTGTTGTACTTGCTATACTTGTGGTGAGTTTAGATAAACTTGATGCAGTATATAAAATAGGTATTATTGGTTTTTATTTATTATTCTTAATTCCTTTTTTAATATCAAAAGGAGGAAGTCCAGGGCATCATATAACAGGATTAAAAATCAAGAAGTTTAATAATTATAATGAAAATATCTCTATCGTTTCTGCATATTTAAGAATGGGATTATTATTAATTAATGAATGGATTGGATTTTTAACCATATCGAAAGAACGAAAAGGTTTATACGAAAAACTAAGTAATACAATATTGCTTGAAATTAAAGAAGACTTAACTGATGAAGAGGCTGAAAATCTTAAAAGAAAAAAAGCTTATATTAACTTTACAATTGCTGTTATAATTTATGTTTTATGGGTAATATGGCTTGAAAATTATTGGTTTTTTTTAGGTTTAATTATAATTTATGATATTTACATTTCACAAAAAGTAAACTGGGCTTTCTGGAAGAAGAGAAATGGTAAAAATAGCACATTTATCGAATGGCTCGATGCTTTAATATTTGCTGTTATTGCAGTCACATTAATAAATATTTTTCTTTTTCAGAATTACAAGATTCCAACCGGATCAATGGAAAAATCTTTGTTAATTGGCGATCATCTGTTTGTAAGCAAAGTAAGTTTCGGGCCAAGGATTCCACATACCCCTCTCTCATTCCCGTTTTCACAACATACAATGCCAATTATCAAAACAAAATCGTATGTTGAATGGATTAAGTTGCCCTATAAACGGTTGGCTGGTTTAAGTGAAATTGAAAACGACGATATTGTGGTTTTTAATTTTCCTGCCGGAGATACGGTAGTTCTTCAAAATCAAGCTACTAGTTACTATTCAATAGTACGTAGTTATGCACAGGAATTTAAAAACAGGGATGTTCAGGGAGGATATAAGCTTAAATCGGAAAAAGATTATTATCAGATTGCCAGAAAATATGTTTGGGATAATTATGATATAACCATAAGGCCGGTTGACCGCCGGGATAATTATATTAAAAGATGCGTAGCCATACCCGGTGACACCCTGGAATTAATCGATGGTAAAATATATATTAACAGGAAGCCTCAAAAGCAATATAAAGGAATTCAATACAAATATTTAGTTACCACGAATGGCACAAGGATAAACCCGAAAATACTGGAAAGAATGGATATTTATACTGAAGATGTACAACGCATAAATGCTGCTAATTATATTATTCCGTTGGTGCAAAAAAACATAGATAAGCTGAAAACTTACCCTAATGTTTTAAATATCACTAAAATTGAAAAATCCAAGGGACAATATTCCGATTACATTTTTCCTCATGATGTTGAAAATTTTGCCTGGAATGAAGATAATTTCGGACCTTTGTTAATTCCCAAAGAGGGTATGACAATAGATATCTCTTTAAAAAATATTTCTCTTTACGAAAGGATTATTGATGTTTATGAAGATAATGATTTCGAAATAGTTGACAGTGTTATTTATATAAATGGTAAACCTGTAACTTCCTATACCTTTAAAATGGATTATTATTTTATGATTGGCGATAACAGGCACGATTCGGCTGATTCCAGATTTTGGGGATTCGTTCCGTTCGACCATGTTGTTGGAAGGCCGAAGTTTATATGGCTATCTATTGACAAGCATAAAAGGTTTCTGGGAAAAATAAGGTGGAACAGGTTGTTTAAATCGGCGGGGTAAAATTAGAAAGGAAAGTCCTCTTCTGTATCGGTTTCTTCTAATTTCTCAATTTCTGGTTTTGAGGCTTTTTGATGTATTACATGGCCTTCAACATATATTGATTTATAAGGCAGGGAAGGACAAACATATTCACAAGCGCCGCAACCTATACAAATGTCCTCTGTAACTTCGGGTATCACCAAACCATTTTTATA
>JAFGQQ010000249.1 GCA_016935595.1 Bacteroidales bacterium | reverse complement strand
GTGGTAAAATGTTTTAGTCCAATAATATCAATTGAATCATCTTCTTGTATCTTGTTATAATCATCTTTGTTTATAAAAGTGATGGCTAAAATTCCTTGTTTTTTAAGGTTTGTTTCATGAATGCGGGCAAAAGAACGGGCAAGCACAGCTTTTACTCCTAAATGACGGGGTTCCATAGCAGCATGTTCGCGTGATGATCCTTCTCCATAATTCTCATCGCCAATGACAATTGTACTTATACCTTTTGATTTATAATATCTGGCTGCTGCAGGAACTTGACTATATTTTCCGGTTAATTGGTTTTTAACTTCATTGGCCTTATTATTAAAAGCATTAATTGCTCCAATGAATAAATTATCCGAGATATTGTCTAAATGTCCTCTAAAACATAACCAGGACCCAGCCATTGAGATATGATCGGTAGTGCATTTGCCTTTTACTTTAATTAGCAATTTCAATCCCATAAAATCATTTCCATCCCATTCATCAAATGGAGATAATAGTTGTAATCTTTTCGATTTTGGATTAACATTAATATTTATTTTATTTCCATCTTTAGCAGGAGACTGGTATCCTTTATTTTTTACTTCAAATCCATTCGGTGGAAATTCCATGCCAGTTGGTTCTTGTAACATAATCTCTTTGCCATCTTTGTTAATGAGTTTATCAGTTATCGGATTAAACGTTAAATCTCCTGCAATGGCAAGGGCTGCAACGATTATGGGTGATGCAACAAATGCGTTTGTATTTGGATTTCCATCTGCTCTCTTGGCAAAATTACGGTTAAAAGAGTGAATTATGGAGTTCTCACCCAATGTTTCTACATCTTTCCTGTCCCATTGTCCAATACATGGCCCGCAAGCATTTGCTAAAATTGTTGTTCCGGCTTTTCTAAAAATGTCTATAAATCCGTCTCTTTCTAAGGTATAACGTATTTGTTCGGAACCAGGATTAAGCATCAATTCCGATTTAAATGATATTTTATTATCAATGGCTTGTTTTATAATAGAAGCAGCCATAGTCATGTCTTCATAAGATGAATTTGTGCAAGAACCAATTAATCCATATTCAAGTTTTTGCGGGAAATTATTTTCTTTAACTACCTGTTTCATTTCAGATAATTTCCATGCCCTGTCAGGTGAAAAAGGGCCATTAATATGTGGTTCAAGCTCAGAAAGATTAATTTTAATAACCTGGTCGAAGTATTTATCAGGTTCAGCATATACTTCCATATCACCAGTTAAGTATTGTGCAATTTTATCAGCCTCATTTGCAACGGTTTCACGATCAGTTACTTTTAAAAATTCAGCCATTTTCTCATCATACCCGAATAAAGAGCAAGTAGCACCAACTTCGGCACCCATGTTGCAAATGCTTCCTTTTCCTGTACAGGAAATTGATTTGGCTCCTTCTCCAAAATATTCAATAATACAGCCTGTTCCACCCTTTACAGTTAAAATTCCGGCAACTTTAAGTATTACATCTTTAGGAGAGCTCCATCCGCTTAATTTTCCTGTTAATTTAACTCCAATAAGTTTTGGGAATTTTAATTCCCAGGGCATTCCAGCCATAACATCAACTGCATCCGCCCCGCCAACACCTATGGCAACCATTCCTAAACCTCCTGCGTTAGGCGTATGCGAATCGGTGCCAATCATCATTCCTCCGGGAAATGCATAATTTTCTAAAATTACCTGATGTATAATTCCTGCACCGGGTTTCCAAAAGCCAATGCCATATTTATTTGAAACAGAAGACAGAAAATCGAATACTTCGTTATTTAAAATTTTAGATTCCTTTAAATCTTTTTCAGCTCCGTTTTTTGCCAAAATTAAATGATCGCAATGCACTGTGGAAGGAACTGCAACCTTTTCTCTTCCTGCCTGCATAAACTGTAACAATGCCATTTGGGCAGTTGCATCCTGCATTGCAACACGATCGGGATTAAAATTGATATATGTATTTCCTCTTTCGTAAGGTTTACCCGGTAAATCATAATGAATATGACTATACAAAATCTTTTCAGCTAGTGTTAGAGGCTTATTATATAATTGTTTGGCTCTATCTATCTTTTCAGGAAGATTATTATATATTTTTTTTATCATTCCAATATCAAATGCCATAATTAGTAATTTAGAAGTTTTACAATATTATTATCAAATGATAATATTGGCGCAAAAGTATAAAATTTCTCTATACTTTAATCAAATTTAGAAATCCACATCTTTTGGGTGTGATAATGTATATTCGGCTATGCCTTAATCTATTGGATAAGTGGAATAATGGAATAATGAAAGATTAAGTGTAAGTATTTATAGCAATCCAGTATTCCAATATTCCATATTTTGTTGTTTTTTTAGCCCTTTGGGCTCATTCTTTTAAAGCCACCTTCTTTGATGATGGATTCTTTACTTATAAATAGAGTATACCTCAAAATCCGCAAGTTAATTTGTCATTCTGAACGCAGTGAAGAATCTGTGTATAAAGGAGGAGATTATTCCTTTCAGTCATGAAAAAGTTATTCGTTTTACTCAGAATGATAAATTCACTGTTTTATAAGCTTATGAAGACAGCCCCTTTCCAAGAATGTTGTCATAGTGAAATTTTGACATCAGAGATGTTAAATTATTGTAACATTGTAACATGAATAAATTACAAAACCTTAAGACATCGGAGATGTCGAATAATTAATGAATGATGATATTTGACTTCTCTAACACATATAAAGGGGTAAAAGACTTATTTGACGCTTATAAGATCCCAAAATATAAAAATTTGCAATTTGTCGTGCACCCTTTATGAGGTACCGGAATGAAAAATTTGAATTGATTTATTATCTTTGTATAAAAAGATTACTAAAATGAGAGCAATTGAAATAAACTCAAAAACAGATAAAAAAGGACACCTTAAAATTGATTACCCACTTAATAAATCAGATAGCAATGTAAGAGTCTTGATTCTTATTGATGATAATACTGATTATGATGAAGAAAAATTATGGTTAGACTTAATTTCAAAAAATCCTACATTTGATTTTCTTAAAGACAAGTCAGAGGATATTTATTCATTAAGTGATGGAGAACCATTCAATGATTAAAAATTCAATAGTTCTCGTACCTTTCCCTTTTGATGATTTTTCTGTTACAAAAGTTAGACCTGCTCTCTGTTTAACAGGTGGAATTAGCAAATATAATCATGTAATAATTGCATTTATTTCAAGTAAAATACCAGAAGATTTAATTGATAGTGATATAATTGTTATGAAAGATTCCTTAAATTGGAAAGGGACAGGACTAACTGTTGATTCGGTAATAAGGCTGCATAAAATAGTGACTATTCCTAAATCATTAATTAAAAGACGACTAGGAAAAATCAATAAGTCAATTGAAATTGAAATTAAGGAAAGAATTCAAAAAATATTTGAAATAAAATAATTCATTCATCAAGATCCATTTGATCGCATTATTATAGCTCAAGCCATTAATGAGAATTTATCAATTATTACAAAGGATATGCAGTTCAAGGATTATAAAGTGCCAGTAATTTGGGAAAAATAGCCTGTGCCCAACAGCAAATAAATGTAATGTCCTGTCGGCTGGCTTTTTGATAGGTAAAAAATAATTCGTGATTTGTACGCCATGACAAGCCTGCCTGCCATTATTATTCTTTATTCGGGTAACCTTTCATTAAAAAAAGGAATTAATATATAGAAAAGCAGTAAAATCAACAAATCAAATAATTATTTAACTATCTCAAATAAAACTCTATATTATTAACTAAAAAAAAATCAATCATGGATCCAAACTTATTTCATCTGGACTGGGAACGACTCGGAGAAGTTCTCATCGCAATTGTTGTACTTTCATTTCTAATTGAAAGAGCCCTTGCCCTGCTTTTTGAATCAAGATTTTTTATTAAACGCTTTAAAGGAAGAAGCATAAAGGAATTAATTGCTTTAATTGTTGGAGCAACTATTTGCTGGTACTGGGATTTTGATGCCTTAAGTATGATTTTTCTAAAAGAAAGCGTGACTATTTTTGGAGCTATTCTGACCGGTGCCATTATTGCAGGTGGCAGCAAAGCTTCAATAAAGCTTTTCAAAGATATAATGGGAGTTAAAAGCAGCGCACAAAGTGAGAAGGATAAAGAAACAACTTAATCTGATAAAAAATGAAAAAGTTATTAATATTTTCATTTGTATGCTGTATTTCATTTGTTACAATAAATGCAGACTATCTTAAAGTTAGCAGGGATGCTTCGGTTAAAACTCAGCCTTTAAGTGGTTCACCCGTTGTGACAAAAATTATAGCAGATACCTATTTGGTTTTATTGGATGATGGTAACCAGGAAAATGGTTATTACCATGTACAACTATTAAATACGAATCAAACAGGTTGGATATACAGGACTTACGTAAGAAGATATACAGGTGATATCCCAACTGAAAATTTGGATATTGATGATGATAATCCATTATCGGATAAAACATTCTATCTTACCGATCAGCAAAAAATTTATGCAAACAGGCATTTGGAATTGGGTAAGCCACAAGCCGTTTATGAAAGGGTATATGAAGGCTATGTAGTTGGTATGGACGCACGTTTAAAAATTCCTGTTTGGGTACAATATGAGCTCACCAGGCAGGAAGTTGAAGGAATTGTTGAACGTACCGATGATTTCAGGCCTGATTATTCTATACCCTATGGATCAAGAAGTGAATTATCCGATTATTCGGGTTCAGGTTACGACAGGGGACATATGGCGCCGGCTGCCGATATGAAGAGAAATGAAAAAGTAATGTCTGAAAGTTTTTTTCTTTCAAATATGAGTCCGCAAGTTGGTATTAATTTTAACAGGGGAATATGGGCTCAACTGGAAGAAGCAGTAAGAGGATGGGTAAAACAAAAAGGTACATTAACAATTATTACCGGACCGGTTTTTATGCCGGAAGATAGTATAGTTACTTATAAAGTTATTGGAGAAAATAACGTTGCCGTTCCGACTTATTTCTTTAAAATTGTTATTAATACCAGTGATCCTGAAAATATTGAATCATTGGCATTTTTACTGCCGAACAAGGCTATTACAGACGGTGATATAAAAGACTTTTTAACTTCAATTGATTATATTGAAAAACTAACCGGATTAGATTTTCTTTCAGCTTTACCGGGAATAATTCAGGATAATATTGAACAAAAAACAGCTCAAAATATTTGGTAAAATTTGAAATGTGAATTCTTTTAGCAGGGTAATAACATTCTGTTTATGCGGTTAGGCCTGCCCGCACACCGGGCGGGAGACCGCAACTTCATGAAGCTTGGTTTCGAGACTGAGCTTAGCGGGGGG
>JAFGQQ010000248.1 GCA_016935595.1 Bacteroidales bacterium | reverse complement strand
TGAATGTAACATTTACCCAAAAATATTTGTATTATTTTCGATTTTAGTTCATCATGAATATGAAAAAAAGATTAATTGGCATAAGAATTGAAAGATAGCCAGCATAATGCTATGTCAAAAATTATTTTTAATATTATATATCTTGCATTTATTATTACAACATTGTCCTTTTCACAGGAGAATGATAGCAATATTTCATATGTATTAAAAGGGAAAATAATTGACGGTGATACAATTCCTCATATTAATCTTGATGAAGTATATGTATTTTCGTTTTTAAGCTATGACAATTGGTGGCATAAATGGAAATATCGTCGGTTAATTCGTAATATTAAAGCAGTATATCCTTATGCAAAACTGGCAAGAAAGAAATTCCAGGAAATGAACGAACATTATTTATCTCTTGAAACAGAAAGAGAGAAAAGAAATTATATGAATAATTTGGAAAAAGAAGTCATGGATGAATTTGGCGAAGAATTAATGAAATTAACTATCACACAAGGTCGTTTATTAATTAAATTAATTGACCGTGAAACAGGTCAAACTTCATATGAAATACTAAAAGAGTATAAAGGATCGGTTTCGGCATTTTTTTGGCAAACACTGGCAAGACTTTTTGGTTCGGATTTAAAATCTGAATATGATCCTTTGGGAAAAGATAGAATTATTGAAGAATTGATTTTTTTATATGAAAAAGGATTATTATAGTAACTTATTAAAAAATTATTATAAAATATTAGTTTTTCCAAGATAGAATATAACACTTAATTAAAAATGACTAAGAGAATATTCCTGGGAGTAAAAATACCTGTTGAGGAGAAATTATTAAATGTATTAAATGAAATAAAAACAACATTAAAGAATGATTATATTAAATGGGTTGAAATAAATAATTTACATTTAACTCTATTATTTTTAGGTGATGTTCATGAAGAAATTATACCTGATATAATTAGTAAATTAAAAATAATTGAAAATAAGGTGTCAAATTTTAAAATTACATTTAAAAATATTGGTGTTTTTAAAAATGTTTATCATCCTCGGGTTATTTGGATTGGTATAGAACCAATTGAGGAAATGCAAGAATTAAAAGCTGAAATTGATGAACTAATTACAAAGACGGGTCTGAATATTAAATCAGAAGAAAAATTCCATCCACACCTTACAATTGGCAGGCCTAAAAATATAAAGGATCCATCGAAATTAAAATTACTTATTGATGATTATGAAGGCGTAATCCTGCAAGAGGTTGATATTACAAAATTTCAGTTATTTGAGAGTAAGCTTACTCCAAAAGGGCCAATATATTCTGTTATTCAGGACTATTTACTGGTAAATTAAACCCCGTTGCCTTTGAAGATTGTAATTAATGTATAGATTAATATTTTAAAATCAACATATAATGACATATTTTCAATATATAAAATGTCAAATTTTAACCTTTCTACCATCTGATCAACATTTTCTGCGTAACCATATTTTACCTGTCCCCATGATGTGATTCCGGGTTTAACTTTTTGAAGGTGCAGGTAATGAGGAGCCCTCTGTATAATTTGATCAATGAAATATTTTCGTTCAGGTCTGGGGCCTACAAGAGACATATCTCCTTTAAGTACATTAAAAAAATTTGGTATTTCGTCAAGTTTGGCACTACGCATAAATTTACCAAACGGGATGATTCTGGAATCATCTTTATATGACAGGGCAGGTCCATTTGGTTCAGCATCAACATACATTGACCGGAATTTATATAAAGTGAAAGGTTTTCCATAACGGCCAATACGTTCATGACTATAGAGTATCGGTCCTTTTGATGAGAGCTTAATCCCCATAATAATTAATATAATAACCGGAATTAATATTATAATTGCTAGAAGAGATATAATAAAATCAATAATATATTTGAGTTTTTCTTGCCATGCAGGCATCAATTCATGAGTGACTTGTATTAAAGGTGTACCAAAA
The DNA here is from genome assembly GCA_016935595.1 of Bacteroidales bacterium. Next base: position 4,348 of record JAFGQQ010000248.1, on the reverse strand, counting down.
ATGGTTGTCATTTTTACTTTACCAGTCAAAATATCATACATATCAGGTATAGCTTTTATAACCACATTATAATTATATAATTTATTAATTATCTTACCTATTTCCTGATGTTCGGATGATTCAATAGCGATAATAACTTCTTCAATCTTATATTTTTGAATAATAGAATGTAAATTATTTAGATTTCCAAGATGTTGTATAAAGTTTGACAGAAGGAATCCGTTATTATCAAGAACATTAATAAATCCAATTATTTTATTTCCAGTTGCTCTTTTTTGATTTTCGATGTCTTTAAATACTTCAACTGCTTTTTCATTGCTTCCAATAATAATTGTATTGAATCCGATAATTTTTTTATGAATCCTGTTGGCTGTTCGCGTAGTTAATACAATCCTTGGTAAATATGTAAATATGAAATGGATTGTGAATAACCCGATGAAAGAAATGTAGTAGTTTTTATACGATAAAATTGTATCGTCTAACAATAAAACAAAAAAGATGATTATTGTCCCGATTAAAATGATAAAAAGCGTTTGACCTAACTCAATTAATCTCGATTTGCGATATATGTCTTTATAATAACCAGAAAGATAATATAAAAATAACCAGAAAACAGGTATTATTGCTAAACCTAAGTAATATTTGTTGTTAAAATCAACTGGTATTTCATATCCATATTTTTGAGGTTCAATAATTACTTTCCTGAAAATATAAAAAACAGTCCACGAAGCTCCGGCCGTAATGTAATCAAAAATAATATATTTTAAACGGTGAATTTTGGGGTTCATTCACTAAAATCCAAGTTGATAAAAAAGAGGGCTCAAATGTATTAAATTCTTCCGAAATATAAATTATTTATTCAAATTCACCCAATATTTTTTTATTTTCTATTGATTTTACCAGTTCTGTAATTTTATTCGAAAGATTTAAAGCCCAGTAATTATCATGTAAATTGTAAAATGAACTTTGATGATTTATAATTAACTTATAAAAATCATTGAATTGAAAGTTTATAGCATCTGTTTTTTTTATTGCTGATTTTTCAAATTTATTGTTGAAATTATTTCGATTTTTAATTATTGAATACTTATTATTACTGATATCTAATTTATATATTTTATGATGTTCATATACATTTATAAGCAATGATTCAGTATGGTTTGTGTTTTCTAATTTTATATTTATTATGCAACCATTCGAAAATTCAATTCTTGATAAGATTAAATCAATATTATTATTGAATATGGAAAAGCCCGTAGCAGAAATTCTTCTTATTTCTGACTTAAATAAAGTGCTAATTAAATCAATATCATATATTATGTAATCAAAAATTAGAGAATTAGTTGAAATTTCAGTCTCATTGATTTTTTGATTAATTTCAATTAATTGCGGATTTTTTATTTTTTCTTTTAAGCTTAAGAAAGAAGGAGTATATACGTTTTTTTTTCTGAATTGAATAACAGAGTTTGATTCTTCTGCAATTTTAATTAAATCGGATAAATCTTCGACAGATTGTTCTCCAATATTTTCAATAAACAAATGTTTTCCGTTTTTTAAACCCTCTATTAAAATGTCGAAGTATTCTTTAACATTGTCTATTTGATAAAAAATTGCCGCATTCTCAATTATCTCTTCAGGACTAGTGAAATGATGGATTTCAAATTTTTGTGCAATTTTTTTACATTCAAAATAGTTGTGCGAAAATATACCTGTAATTTTAAAAACAGAAGATTTTTTTAATAATGTAATGATTTCACTTTCAATGCGGTTAATACCTAATAAACCAATGGCTAACATTATAGTTGTTTTGTGCAAACTTAAAGTTTTTGAAAGAATTACTTATTTATTTTTTTTGTGAATTATTAACTTTTTGTGTTCATAAATATATTTTTGTATCCTTGAATTGCTAAAATATGAATGAAAGTTATTTACATAAGGGCTTAAGAAGATTGTTAGCTGAAAAGGTCCGTGACAAAGGCATTGAGGATGAACGCATAATAGAAGCTATTAATAAAGTTCCAAGGCATTTGTTTATGGATAGTGGTTTTGTGGAATTTGCATATAAAGACCAGGCTTTTCCTATTGGCGCAGGTCAAACTATCTCACAACCCTATACAGTTGCATTCCAAACAGAATTGTTAAATATTGAAAAAAATGATAAGGTTTTAGAAATTGGCACAGGTTCGGGTTACCAGGCTGCTATATTCATTGAAATGGGCGCCAAAGTATATACAATTGAAAGGCAGAGGGAATTATTTTTAAAAGCCCAGTCGTTGCTGCCAGAAATCGGATACAGGCCTAATTTTTTCTTTGGGGACGGCAATAATGGTTTGCCTACTTATAGCCCTTTCGATAAAATTATAATCACAGCATCAACTTCTAAAATTCCCGAAAATCTTTTAAAACAACTTAAGATAGGAGGGAGATTAGTTGCCCCGGTTGGCGGTTCAAGAACTCAGATTATGATGTTAATTGAAAAAACTGGTGAGAATGAATATAAAAAAACTAAACATGGATATTTTTCTTTTGTTCCTTTACTAAAAGGGACATCTAAATAAACCGATTATGATAATTAAAAGTATCGTATTTAACGATTTTCAAGAGAATACATATATTCTTCATGACGAGACAAAAGAATGTATTATAATTGATTGCGGATGTAATTCAGATCAAGAAAATAATGAGTTAGATAGCTATATTTCTAATAATTTGCTTAAACCAGTTAAATTATTGAATACTCATGGTCACATCGATCATATTTTGGGAAATAGCTTTGCCAAGGAGAAATACAAAATTCAGTTATACATGCATGAGGCTGATATTATTTTTGTAGAAGAAGCATTTGATTATGGCGGATTTTTTGATTTAGATATGGTTGAACCACCATTGCCTGATTCATTTTTGAACGATAATGATAATATAAGTTTTGGTAATTCCCAATTAAAGATTTTTCATGTACCGGGTCATTCTCCCGGTAGTGTTGCTTTTTATAGTAATGAAGAGAAATTTGTAATTGTTGGCGATGTTCTTTTTAAAGGAAGTATTGGAAGGACAGATTTACCCGGCGGAAATTACAATACCCTGATAACAGGTATCCGGACAAAACTTTTTATATTGGATGACGATGTTGTTGTATATCCTGGACATGGTGAAAAAACAAACATAGGTTATGAAAAGAGAAATAATCCGTTTTTAAATGTTTGAAATGAAAATAATTATATCTTTACAATTGTTAAATGAAATAATAGATATTTAAGTTAATTTAAAACAGTAAATTATGCGTAAAATTATTTTTTTAATTATTATCAATTTTATCTTTAGTTCCCGAATGGTTTTTTCTTATAAAGCCGATTCATTTTTATACGATAAAAATGAAGTGGAACAGCAATTTTCTCAATTATCTGAACTTGAGGCGTATGTAAAGGAGCGAAATTTCATTAATTATGATGAAATAAAAATTGAAAGACCTGATTTAATAGAAAATCTTCATGTATTTGATTTTGATAAAATATTTTCTATTAATGAAAATAATCCATTATATGTGTCTTCCTGTTTATGTGGATTTACTGTAGGATTGGCAGGTACATGTTGTTTGGGTTTTTTTGGTCCCATAGGAGGGGCAGGTATAACTGCCTTGGTATATATTATTTCTAGTGAAGATATTAGGAAACAAGAAGCAAAAGAAGCTTTTTTAGGTTGCACAGCAGGCACATTAATTGGTGGTGTAATTTGGGCACTTATTTTTTTAACTCCCTTGGCTTTAAATTAATATAATAGAAAGATAAAAAATATTTAGAACCACAATTATTTTTAATTGTTTTTAATATAAAAAATAAAATTTTTAATCGTTTTTTTTAAATCCTTATTTTCGTCAATTGCCCTAACAAAAGCGCTGCCAATAATAACTCCGTTTGCATATTTACATGCGTTTGTATAAGTTTTATTGTCTGAAATGCCAAAACCAATGAGTTTTGGTAATTTTAAATTAAGCGTATTAATGCGTTTGAAGTATTCCTGCTGTTTTTCAATAATATTTTCTTTTGGGCCTGTAGTAGAAGAACTGGAAACAACATAATTAAAGCCGCTTCCGGTTTGGTCAATTAGTTTAATCCGGTCATTACTTGTTTCGGGTGAAATAAGAAATATAAATTTTAGATTATGTTTTTCAACTGATGTTTTATAATGTTCAATATATTCTTTTAAAGGCAAATCGGGTAAAATTAAACCGTCAACACCTATATTAGAAGTATCCTGGCAAAATTTATTAAATCCGTACTGAATAACAGGATTTAAATACCCCATTAATAATAAAGGAATTTTTACAGATTTTCTGATATTTTCTAATTGT
>JAFGQQ010000247.1 GCA_016935595.1 Bacteroidales bacterium | reverse complement strand
CCCAAATTACCCAAATAAAAATCATAAATAACTGATAATCAAATAAAATTTCTGAGAGCGATCACGTCACGCACAAAACAGGAAGAAGTTATATTTATTTTGTTTGTAACAGCTTTGTTACTGATAAAGCAGTTATATCTTTATTAGTTTGAATCCATTATACGATATAATATAGTAATGCCAAACAGCTTTATTATAAACAATTAAAAAAACCATAAAATCTCACTAGGGTATTTTAAACAGATTTTGTCATACAATAAAAATACTTAAAAATTAACCATTAACTAAATAAATACCAAAGCTAAAAAGCTAAAATAGAATATATGCAATTAAAAATATAAAAATTAATAAATGTAAAACTAAAAACATAAAAAAATGAAAAAAAGAAGTTATTTAATTTTAATTTTTAGCTTATTAATAAGCTTAAATCTATTCTCTCAACCAACTGATGGATTAGTTGGTTATTGGCCATTTAATGGAAATGCTTATGATGAAAGTTTAAATAGTAACAATGGTTCAGTAAACGGTGCAACATTGACCGTAGATAGGTTTGGAAACGAGAACAGTGCTTATAGTTTTGATGGAAATAGTTATATAAACTTTAATGTTCTCGAGCTTCCTATATATACAATATGTATATGGATAAAGTCGACAGATTGTACACCTTTACGGATGATTGTTCATGGTGGAACATCACAATTACAAATATATAATCAATCTGAAAATTATATTTCAGATAAATGTGCGTCTAGTACTAGTTTAATACAATTGCAAGCATCAGACGGAGAATGGGCATTTATATGTGTAACCTGTAATGGATCCAATAAAAGAACCATGTTTAAAAATGCTACAACACAGTTTTATAATAGCCAAGTTTGTACTCTTTCGTTTTCTTATATTGGAATACGACCTCCATCTGCATATCCTTTTGTTGGTGATATTGATGATATAAGAATCTACGATAGAGTATTAACTGACCAGGAAATAATAAATTTGTACAATGAAAGCTATATTCCAATACCTCCTTCTTCATCTCCCTGGCAACAAAGTGGAGATGATATATATTTTGAAGGAGGAAACGTGGGAATTGGCACAGATCTTTCTTCTAATCCAAACAATTACAAACTTGCTGTTAATGGCACAATTGGCGCCACAGAAGTAAAAATTGAGAATTCGAGTGCAACCTGGTTCGACTTTGTTTTCCAACCTGATTACAACCTAATTCCAATAACCGAACTAGAACAATACATTAACCAGAACAAACATCTCCCCGAAATACCCACTACCGAAGAAGTAGCCGAAGAAGGCATTAGCCTAGGTGAGATGAATGCCAAATTATTGCAGAAAATTGAGGAACAAACTTTATATATTATTGAGTTGAATAAACGAATTGGAGAACTGGAGAAGAGGGTGATCGGTGATCAGTGATCCCTGCCCGACTGACTGCGTCAGTGGTCAGGCGGGGGTAATCGGTGAGATGAAAGGATAGAGAAAAGGAAAAAATAAACGTTCTTTAAAATATTGAATAAAAAACTCACCCCCTGGCATAGTAACCCCGGGCATAGCCCATGGATTTACCAATTTATAAATTCTGCTTCAATTAATAATTTTACAGAATGTAAATTGGTATAAAAAGCGTTCCGCAACGTAGCTATTGCAAAAACCAGAAAGCTATCCGCCCGCCTGACCACTGACGCAGTCACTCGGGCAGGGAACGCAATGTTACAATAGACTGGCAAAAATTATTACATTACTTGTAAATTGCTATCTAATCTATAAAGTGTTTTACCTGAAAAAATATTATATCTTTGCTCCAACTATGAACGATTATCTTAAAATAGAAATATCAAACCAAAAAACTGGATTATGGGTATTTTGAAAAAAACAGAGTGCATTAAAATATTAGCTTTTCTTTGTCGCTAGAATAATTCACAACTGGTAATTTTTTGTTTGTGAATTATTCGGGTTAAAAAAAATCGAATTTTAATTAGTACAAAAACTTAATGAAGCTGCGATTCATATTATTTTCCCTCATTATATTGGCTTACAATATACAAGCACAAAAAATTAAAGAATTCTCACTCGATTCGGTTCAATTCAACGAAGAAATTGAAATTTTCTTTAAAAATACACCAATGCCCGAAGAGGAAAAAATTGAAATTGATAAGTTTATGATAATGTGGAATAATAAAACATTTGAAAAATCACAATATTTAAGAATTAATAAAACCCTTAATTCATTATTAACCTTTAATACAAGGCCATATCCTGATTTTTCAAATTATTTAAAAGTATTAGCTGCATTTATCGAAAATAAAAAAGACAGTGTTTTGCTAAAAAGATGGAACCAGGGTGTAATTGAATTACTTAGTAATAAAAAAACCAAAGTTAGTACAATAGCCAATTTCTTTAATTTTACATATAATTTAATTTCGGATAGATATATTTATTATTCACCTGTATTAAGCTGGAAACTTAGTAATGATAATTATCAATTTTATTTTGATGAAAATATTTATTTGAAATTAATAAATGTAACTTTAATTTGTTATGCAAAAAGAGATAGTATTAAAATCCACGAGACAAAAGGGATTTTATATCCAACAGAAAATAAATATGAAGGTGAAAAAGGAATTGTAAACTGGGAGCGTTCTGGATTTGGCAGAGATTCAGTCTTTGTAGAATTAAATAATTTTACTATATATACTAATAAATCAGAATATACTGCTGATTCCGTATATTTCACAAATAAATATTATTTCTCGGTAAAAATGTTAGGACAAATAGAAGACAAGGTTATACAAGTTACTACTCCTGAAAATGTTCTTTATCCTCAGTTCAGGTCATATGATAACAATTATCACTGGAGTGAAATGTATCCACACATTGACTATGACGGTGGATTCTCGTTTCAGGGATCAAGAATTGCCGGTCATACAAGTGATGAAAAAGACGTTACATTAAGCATAAAATATAATGATACATTACGCATGAAAATATCTTCGAAATTTATTATATTCCTGCAAGAGAAAGTATTAAGCTATAAGTCGTCGGCTTTAATTTTTTTAGATGAAGACTCTATTTTTCACCCTAATCTTTCTTTTACATATTATGTTAAACGGCAGGAAATTATTCTTACAAAAAATGAAGATTACCTCTCTCAAAGCTATTATGTTAACACCTATCATCAGGTTTTTATGAATTTTGAACAAATTGAATGGCGGATAAAACAACCTTTTATGAAATGTACAATGCTGAGATCATCGGCCATCGGAAATGCGTTTTTTAAGTCAACTAATTATTTTGATTTATACGACTATGAGAAACAACAAGGTATGGATTTAACCCATCCTTTGATTTTAATAAAAAATTTTGGAATAAGACAAAATTCAAGGTCATTTAATGCTATTGATTTTGCTCATTACATTAATAAACCCATTAATCAAACAAGGCAACTATTATTGCGACTAACAGTTGAAGGCTATATTTATTATAATCCCGAAGAAGATATGGTTAATATTAATAACAGTTTATATTCGGTTATAGACGCAAGATATGGCAAAATCGATTATGACGTAATGAATGTTATATCTACCACACAAAGTCCACAAGAAAATGCTATTCTTGACTTAAATAATTTTAACTTATCAATTAATGGAATTGATAAAGTCTTTTTAAGTGATTCGCAAAATGTTATTATATATCCTGCAAACGGGAAAATCAAATTAAAGAAAAATCGTGATTTTGAATTTGACGGAGTTATTGTTGCCGGTTTGTTTACTTTTTTTGGCGACAAATTTTATTTCGATTACAGTAAATTCAAAATCGATATGGAAAATGTCGATTCACTTAAAATGAAAGCCCAAACCGATGACCGGGATTTTTATAATAATCCAATTTTGATGCGTGTAAATAATACCATTGAAAACATTACAGGTGATATATTAATTGATGCACCTGACAATAAATCGGGTTTGCAAAGTCTATCACAATATCCAATCTTCAATAGCAAAAAAAATTCGTTTTTATATTATGATGATTCTTATGTTCAAAATGGTGTATATAAAAGAGAAAATTTTTATTTCGAAATTTATCCTTATACCATCGACAGCCTGGATAATTTTAATAAAGATGCTTTAACTTTTGATGGATATTTTGTTTCGGCTGATATTTTTTCTCCTTTTGAATACCAGATATATTTAATGCCTGATAATTCACTTGGATTTTATAAGACAACAGTTGAAAATGGTTTGCCCGTATATAAAGGACAAGGCAGGTTTTTTAATGATTTTAGCATGAGTAACCAGGGATTACGGGGAAATGGAACTTTAAAATATCTTACCTCAAGTATAAAATCGGATGATTACATATTTTTTCCTGACTCAACAAGAGCAATTGCTCAAAACTTTGCTATGAAAGAACAATTAACAGGCATTGAATATCCTATGGTAGATGGCGAAAATGTTTCAATATTATGGCTTCCTTACGAGGATGAATTATTGGTAAAACAAACAGACAAACCATATAATATTTTTAATGAAAACACATCTCTTACCGGTACACTAAGGCTCAGACCTTCCGGTTTAACAGGAACAGGCAGGATGAAAGTTGAAAACTCATATATTTCCTCAAAACTTTATACCTATAATGCTCAATCGTTCCATGCCGATACAGCTGACCTGTCTATCTATAATCCCGGATTAGACACTGTTTTATTTACTACAAATAATTTAAAAACAAATTATAGTTTCACAAATGGTGTGGGCAATTTCAAAACCAACGACGAGGCAGCAATGATCAATCTTCCCGAAAACAGATATATCGGGTTTGCACAAAATTTTTCGTGGAAAAGCAGGGAAGGCAAGATTGATATGAAAACAGAAGAACTTGTACATGTATATGAAAGAGGAGAATATAAGATACTATCAGTAGAGCAAAGAGAAGGTAATCCTGTTGGAAATCATTTTATTTCTGTTCATCCACAGCAGGATTCATTAGATTTTGTATCAACAACGGCCCTGTACGATTTAAATAACAAATCACTTTTTGCCGATAATGTAAGATTTCTTAAAGTTGCCGATGCAATAATATATCCGCTTAATGGAGAAGTAACAATTCAGAAAAATGCAAGAATGAACACATTATTTGATGCAGAAGTTCTGGCAAACAGGGAAACCAAATTATATAAATTTTACAATGCAAGAATAAGCGTCTTGGGTAAATATTCATATAATGGGGAGGGTGATTACGATTATATAGATGAAAATTACCGGGCACAAAAAATCCATTTAAATAAAATCTCCGTTGATGACTCTATAAGAACTGTTGCCCAGGGAACAATAATAGAACCCGATAATTTTTATATCAGTCCGAAATTTGCATTTCAGGGGAATATAACATTATATGCAAACCGCACAGTAATGGATTTTAATGGCGCCACAAAAATAAATCATCAGTGTGAAGATAAATCCCCAACCTGTTGGATAAGATTTAATACCACAATCGATCCGAGAAACATATTTATTCCAATTCCTGAAAAGCCGAAAGATATAAATCAAAATCCTATTTTCATGGGGGAATATATTACTAACGATTCCATCCATATATATACCTCTTTCTTATCAAGAAGAAAAGATTATAGTGATAACTTAATAACTACGGCTTATGGTTTCTTGCATTATAGCAATAAAACCGGCGAATATGTAATTTCTTCCAAAGAAAAAATATTTAACCGTGATACTACAGGAAATTTAATTGCTTTAAATCGTGATATTTGTATTTTCCAGGGAGAAGGAAAAATTAACCTGGGCGTTGACTTCTGGCATTTTAAAGTTGATCAGATTGGTACTTTAATACACGATTTAGATAAAAATGCGGTTAGAGCTAATTTATTTATGACAATTGATTTCTTTTTCTCACAACCTGCTTTAGATATTTTTGCCTATGAAGTTGACAGTATACCAGGTAATGAGCCTGTAAACATGTTCACAAAATCGTATCGTAAAAATTTAGAAGAATTTGTCGGGTTTGAAGAGTCACAATTATTAAGAGAAGATCTTAGTTTATATGGTAGTTATCGAAAACTACCCGATGCATTTAACCATACAATAGTAATAAATTATTTGGATTTAAGATGGAATCAGGAAACAAGCTCTTACCGATCAGAAGGTAAAATAGGCATTTCAAATATCGGCAATACTCAGATAAATAAATTAATTGACGGAAATTTGGAAATCATTAAAAAAAGAAGCGGAGACATTTTCCATCTATATTTAAAAATAGATGATAAAAACTGGTATCTTTTTACTTACACAAGGGGTGTACTTCAAAGTATATCTTCAAATGATATGTATAATACCATTATTAAGGAAACGAAACCTAAAGACAGGAATTTAAAAGT
>JAFGQQ010000246.1 GCA_016935595.1 Bacteroidales bacterium | reverse complement strand
GATGTTTTATTGTTGGATGAACCCACTAATCATTTGGATATTGAATCGATACAATGGCTCGAAAATTTCTTAAGCAATTATAAAGGAGCCGTTATGTTAATATCACACGACAGAACTTTTCTTGATGCTGTAACTACAAGGACAATAGAAATATCATTAGGAAAAATATATGATTATAATGTTCCTTATTCAAAATATATTAAAATAAGGCAGGAAATAAGAGAACATCAATTGGCTGCTTATAAAAATCAGCAAAAATATATTCAAGACACGAAAAAATTCATTGAACGTTTCAGGTATAAGGCTACAAAAGCAGTGCAGGTGCAATCGCGTATAAAACAATTGGAAAAGCTGGATATTATTGAAATTGACGAAGAGGATACATCAGCAATAAACATCAATTTTCCACCAGCTCCCAGATCGGGTTCCATTGTTTTTGAACTGGAAAATATTTCTAAAAGCTATAATAATAACCAGGTTTTAAATAAAATTGACTTATCAGTAGAACGAAATGAAAAAATTGCCTTTATTGGAAAAAATGGAGAGGGAAAAACTACATTAGTAAAAATCCTCATTAATGAAATCCCATTTGAAGGTACATATAAAAAGGGGCATAATTTAAAAATAGGATACTTCGCACAAAACCAGGATGAGTTATTAAATGAGAATATTACTGTTTTTGATACAATTGACAACGTAGCTGTTGGTGATATCCGTTCTAAAATTAGAACCATACTCGGCGCTTTCCTTTTTAGTGGTGATGATATTGATAAAAAAGTTAAAGTACTCTCAGGAGGAGAACGTTCAAGGCTGGCATTAATAAAACTATTACTCGAACCTTATAACTTACTTATTCTTGATGAGCCAACCAACCATTTAGATATGAGGTCGAAAGATATTCTTAAACATGCTTTATTAAACTTTAACGGCACATTAATTGTAGTATCGCATGACCGGGATTTCATTGATGGTTTGGTAAATAAAATTTATGAATTTAAAAATAAAAAAATCAAAGAATGTACCGGAAACATTTATAATTTGTTAAAAAAACAAAAAGGAACCTTAACAATTGACAATAAAGAAAAACCTGAAAACCATGAAGATAATAAAGATATCGTGTCTCAAAAGGATATTTACCTGCAAAATAAAGAAATTGACAGGGATATAAAAAAGGCTGAAAACCAAATTCATAAATGTGAAAAAAATATTGAGATTATTGAAAAGGAATTAGAAATATTAAACGAAAAATTATCTAATCCGGAGACATCTGGTGTGAATTTTGAGGATTATTTTAAATATGAAAAATACAGAGAGCTTGAAAATAAATTAAAGGAAGAAATAAATGAATGGGAAAAACTGAATATTACTCTTGAAAAACATAAGGCAAAAAAAAATAACTAATTTTATAGAAAATTATCGATACTTGTGAAAATATTCTTTAATTTCATAATAAAATACTTTATCTTCTTTATGTTATTGGTTTGTTTTTCCTGTTCCCAGACATTTAAAACCACCAGCAAAAAAAACTTTGCCTATATATATAATCCCACAACTACTTCATTACATCCCGAATTTATAGTTTATCATAAAAATGATTCCAGTTCCATGTTAATGATCAAATTTTATCCTGGTGAATTATTGTTTAACCAGGCAAATAATCAAATTTTATATCAATCTGAAATTCAATTTAATTATAAATTATTTAATAAAGAAACTAAATTACTCGAAGATAGCTCAACCATAAATATTATGCTTGACTTAGATGAAGCCAGGGAAGAAATGGTTACTTATATACCTTTTAAGGCTAAATTTGGTAACGATTATGTTTTACAAGTTGTATCTACCGATCTGAAACGAAAAAGTCAACACAGGATAGCTATTGATATAAATAAAAAAGATAAATTCAACAGCCAAAATTATTTAATAAGGATTTTTGGCAATAATGCGCCTGTATTTAATTCCAGAATTGACAGCACTAAATATTTTTTAATCGAATATTCTTACAATAAAATAGATAGCTTTATAGTAAAATATTTCAAAAATGATTTTAATTACCCCGTACAACCTTCATTAGATATTAGTATAACTGACAAATTCGAAAAACCTGACACCCAGTATATATATTTTTTAACTGATACCAATCATTTTAAACTAAACAAAAAAGGATTATATATATTCCAGGTTGACACAAATAAATTGAGCGGTATTAATATTTCTTATTTTGGCGAGGATTTTCCATACTTTAAAAAACCAGATGACATGGTTTATCCTCTAAAATATATTTTAAATGATAATGAGTTTGAGAATATGCTTAATACTGCCAATAAAAAATTAGCCATTGATGAATTTTGGTTAAAAGCGGCTAATAAAAATGTTGAAATAGCAAGAGATTTAGTACGCATATATTATAACAGGGCTTTCCTGGCAAATTACTATTTTACAAGTTATAAAGAAGGGTGGAAAACCGACCGGGGTATGATTTATTTAGTATACGGATTGCCAGATTATATTTATAAATCGGATAATACCGAAAGATGGGTATATGAAAATACCCAAACAAAAGATAAAATATATTTTAAATTTGATAAAGTCCCTCATCCATATGCAGATAATCATTATATACTGGCTAGAAGTGAAACCATACAAACAAAATGGAAGGAAGCTGTTGAAAGCTGGAGAAAAGGAAGACCGTTTACGATGAATTAGATTAAAGACTTAGGCTAAGGCTGAGGATAAATTCATTTATATAATTAAAATTGAGTAATAAAAAAAATACCATCTTTGGAATTCGCACAGTAAGTGAAGCCATTAAATCAGGAAAGCAGATTGATAAAGTATTCATTAAAAAAGAATTAAAAGGTGAATTAATCAAAGAACTTTTAGAGTTATTGAAACAATTTAATATTCCTGTTCAATATTTACCTATAGAAGGATTAAATAAAATAACAACAAAAAATCACCAGGGTGTAATTGCTCTTTGCTCTATAATAGAATACCAAAATATCGAATATATTATTCCTGGTATATTTGAACAAGGTTTATCTCCGTTAATTTTAATTCTGGATGGAATAACCGATGTAAGGAACTTAGGAGCAATTTGTCGCACTGCAGAATGCGCAGGAGTGCATGCCATTGTTATTCCTGCCACAAATTCGGCTCAAATAAATGCCGATACAGTAAAAGCTTCCTCAGGAGCTATTTACTACTTACCAATTTGCAGGACAAACAATATGTATAAAACAATTAAATTTCTGAAAAACAGCGGTTTAAAAATATTTTCAGCTACTGAAAAGGCCGATGAATTTTATTATCATTTTGATTATTCAGATCCTTCAGCAATTGTATTAGGTTCAGAATACAAAGGAGTCTCAAGAGATATTATTAAACTTTCCGATCATTTAATAAAAATACCAGTTTT
>JAFGQQ010000245.1 GCA_016935595.1 Bacteroidales bacterium | reverse complement strand
TGATAAAATAGACGATTTGCTCCAAAATAAAATTAATGCAGAAGAGGATTTCAACCCAATTAGCGAAGTTTGCTATTATGTAGAAGCAATTGAACGAACTAATTCGTGGGGTGAACAAAATATTTGTCTTTCGAATAAAGTATGCGTAAAGCCCGAATCGGATCCTAAAGTTCCCGATGCATTTAACCCGAATGACGAAAACGAAGTTAACCGGTATTTTAAACCGGCTTTTACATATATTCCTGACGGATATCATTTAATTGTATATGACAGATGGGGAAAAATGGTTTGGGATGAGAATGATTATTATAATTCTCCCGGTTGGGATGGCAAATATAAAGATAATAACAAACCTGCACCGGAAGGCGTTTATCTTTACATCATTAAAAGAAAGGATGCACAGGGAAATGATAAAAAACCGTTTATAGGAAAAGTAATCTTATTTTATTCGAATTAATTAATCGAGGATATTTATAGTTGAACAGCAAATTCATTAAATTTGTAATGAATTTAATTGCTCAAATTTCATATGGAAGTATTTACCGAAACCGAAAGAAAAAATATTAATGAGCAGTTTGAAGATCTTCTTGCGAATTGTCCTCGATGCAAACGCAAGGAGGACAGGGAACTTATTATTAAAGCATATAAAATTGCCTATGATGCCCATAAAGATATGCGAAGGGCATCGGGCGAACCTTATATATTGCATCCCATTGCTGTTGCCAAAATTGCCTCAAATGAAATTGGCTTAGGAGTTAAATCGATAATTTGCGCGCTTTTACACGATATTGTCGAAGATACCGATTATACGCTTAAAGATATTGAAAATAATTTTGGGAAAAAAATAGCATCAATTATTGATGGTCTTACAAAAATCTCAGGAGTATTCGATAACAAATCCTCATTACAAGCCGAGAATTTCAGGAAAATGTTACTTACTCTCTCCGATGATGTAAGGGTAATTTTATTAAAACTTGCCGACCGTTTACATAACATGCGTACATTAGAAGCCCTCCCTCATCACAAACAATACAAAATAGCAGGCGAAACCCTTTATTTATACGCACCATTAGCACATCGCTTAGGTTTAAATGCCATTAAAACCGAACTGGAAGATTTAAGTCTGAAATACCAGCATCCAAAAATATATGCTGAATTAGAAAAGAAAATAAAGGATAGTGAAGAAAAAAGAATGCAAATTATAAACAGATTTTCTTTACCTATAATAGAAATTTTAAGTAATAACAATTTTACATTTGATATTAGTGGCAGAACAAAATCTATTTATTCTATTTGGAATAAAATGCATTCTAAAGGCATTGCTTATGATGAAATTTATGATATATTAGCTATAAGGATTATATTTAAACCTAAGCCAAGAATTCCGGAGAAAATTCAATGTTGGAACATATATTCATTAATTACAGATAAATATACACCAAAACCCGAACGAATTAGGGACTGGGTAAGTCATCCAAAAGTTAACGGTTATGAAGCGCTTCATGTTACAGTTATGGGCCCGTATGGCAAATGGATTGAAGTCCAGATCCGCTCTGAACGAATGAATGAGATAGCTGAACGTGGATTTGCAGCACACTGGAAATATAAAGGAGAAAAATCATCAGAAAGCGAATTAGACAAATGGATTAAAACTATCAGAGAACATTTAGAAAATCCTAATTCTGATGCTCTCCAGTTTTTAGATGACTTTAAATTAAATTTATTTGCCCAGGAAATAATGGTTTTTACTCCAAAAGGCCAATTAATAACCTTACCAAAAGACTCCACTACTCTGGATTTTGCATATGAAATTCATTCTGAAATAGGAAATAAGGCCATTGGTGCAAAAGTAAACCATAAACTTGTTCCTTTAAACTACAAACTAAGTAGTGGCGACCAGGTTGAAATAATAACTTCCGATAAACAAAAAACCCAGCATGAATGGCTCGATTATGTAACTACAGCAAAAGCAAAATCGAGTATTAACAATGCTTTCAAGTCAGAATATAAAGATAGAATATTAAGAGGACAAAAATTACTTGAAAAAAAACTTAAAGAAATGGAGCTTTATCCAAGTTCCAGCATTTTTAAAAAAATGTTTGACGGATATAAAGTTGCAAATAAGGATGAATTATACAGTAAAATTGGAAGTAATATAATTACGCTCGAAAATATTGATAAAATATTACAAAAAAAATCTCAAAGCAAGTGGATAAAATATTGGAAAATTCAATTCAACCGCTCTACAACTAAAATTGAAGATCAAAATATTAAAACTAAAAAGCTAAAGAAAAAAGAAAAATCTCCTTTAATAATAAAAGATGAAATCGATACTGACAATGAAAACTTAAAATATCAAATTGCCAAATGCTGTAATCCTATCCCTGGAGATGATGTAGTAGGTTTTAAATCACAAGATGATTTAATTATAATTCATCAAAATACTTGCAGCGAAGCAATTAAGTTAATGTCTAGCCATGGAGAAGATATTGTATCAGCTACCTGGACGTCTCACAGAATTTTATCATTCCTGATCAGGTTAAGGGTTAAAGGAATTGACAGAGACGGAATTTATTTTGATTTAGCAAATATAATTTCTAAAGACTTAAATATCAGTATTAGGTCAATTTTCTTAGACAGTAATAATGGAATTTTTGAAGGCACAATAGATTTATATGTTCATAATAAGGATGATTTAATCGACATAATTAGTAAAATAGAAACTATAAAGGGAATTGAAAACGTGGTAAGGGAAGAAATTGTTGAAGAATAAAATTTTAATTTATTCTAAATAAAAATAAATAATCATAAAAAATTTTTTATTTTTAATCGTTATTAAAATCAGTATAGAAATGATTAATGAAGAAACAAAAAAAACCGTTTTAAAAATATTTACCGAATATCTTGAAAAAAAAGGACATCGTAAAACTCCTGAACGTTTTGCAATACTTGATGAAGTTTATTCGCATGAAGGGCATTTTGATATTGAAAGTTTATATATTTCTATGAAAAATAAAAATTACAGGGTTAGTCGTGCTACATTATATAATACAATCGAACTTTTATTAGATAGCAATTTAGTTATCAAACATCAATTTGGGAAAAATATCTCTCAATTCGAAAAAGCTTACGAATGTTGTCAACACGATCATTTAATCTGCACTAAAAGCGGTAAAGTAATTGAATTCTGCGATCCGCGCATCGATGAAATTGTAAAAACTGCATCAAGCCTTAACAATTTCAAACCCTTATATCATTCCCTTTACATTTATGGTATTTACGAGGAAGATTCGAAAAAAAAGAAATAAAAACTTTTTATAAAAAAATACTAACAATTGTAATCTTGCTTTTCATATTGAAAAAAATATTTTTACCTTGGCAGGCACAATATAATGGTTAAAATTTTTATTTTATGAAGCTCAATATATTAATAGGTCTTCAATGGGGAGATGAAGGCAAAGGAAAGGTTGTTGATGTTTTATGTCAGGATTATAATGTAATTGCGCGGTTTCAAGGTGGGCCAAATGCAGGTCATACTTTAGAAATTAACTCAGTCCAAACAATCCTGCATACCATTCCCTCAGGTATTTTTCGAAAAGATACAATCAATATAGTTGGTAATGGCGTCGTTTTAGATCCGGTTGTTTTTTCTGAAGAAATTAATGAATTAAAAAAACAAAATATCGATTTAAAAGGTCGTTTGTTATTTTCAAGAAAAGCACATTTGATATTGCCTACTCACCGCATTTTAGATGCAGCTTCTGAAGCAGCAAAAGGAATAACTAAAATTGGTTCAACTCTTAAAGGTATTGGTCCGACTTATATGGACAAAACAGGAAGAAACGGATTAAGAATTGGCGACATTGAATTACCGGACTTTAAAGATAAATACCTGTTTTTAAAACAAAAACACCAGAAAATACTTCAGCAATACGACTACAAATATGACGAAAGAGAATATGAAAATCTCTGGTTTAAAGGTATTGAACTGTTAAAACAGTTTGTTTTTGTTGACAGCGAACATGTAATTAACAATTATTTAAAAGAGGGAAAAAAAATTTTAGCTGAGGGAGCACAAGGAACTTTATTAGATATCGATTTTGGATCATACCCTTACGTGACTTCGTCAAACACAATATGTGCGGGGGCTTGTACAGGTTTAGGCATTGCGCCAAGTAAAATAGGAGAAGTTATAGGGATTGTAAAAGCTTATTGTACAAGAGTAGGTGGCGGCCCCTTCCCAACTGAACAAAACAATGAAACAGGTGAAAAATTAAGAAAAATAGGACATGAATATGGAGCAACCACTGGAAGACCCAGGCGATGTGGGTGGCTTGACCTGGTTGCATTAAAATATTCCATTATGCTTAACGGTGTAACCCAAATGATATTAACAAAAACAGATATTCTGAGTGAATTTGAAACTATTAAAATTTGTACTGGATATAGAACTAAAAATGGTATAATAGATTATTTTCCTTACACACTTGAAAATGATATTGAACCTATATATGCTGAATTTAAAGGATGGAAGTGTAATATCTCTAAAATTAAAAGTGAAAAAGAAATCCCAAAGGAACTAATTGAATATATATTATTTATTGAGAAAGAAACAGGTGTTCCGATCAAGATAATATCTGTTGGTGCAGAAAGAAATGAAACGATTTTCAGGTAGATAAAATATTTTTTCTTAATACTTAGGTTAATTTTACTTTGGAGGGTAATTCAAGTCCATGTCCTTTAGGCCCTTTCTCAATTTTTAATAGCCAAATTGAAAAAATTAATCCTAAAATCCCTAAAGTACTTAATGTAAATACCATAGGCAAATACCCTTGAGGATTTTCTGGAGATGCGCCAAAAATATCATTCTGATACCCAATTAACCAGTTAAATCCTGCAACCCCAACCTGCTGTAATAAAGTCATTAAAGCATAACCTTTACCAAGCTTATGTTCTTTAACTACATAAGCAACAGACGGCCACATTATGGCAGGTATTAAGGAAAATGAAAATCCTAACATGGCTAAAGGTATACGCAAATTAAGAGAAGTATATGACATAATAATAAAAACCGGCATAATTAAAATTGAGCCCAAAGTCATTAAAGATGCCCTTTTACCAATCAAATCAACTAACAAACCAATTAAAGGGGTGGCAAACATTGCAAATACAGGAAGAAAAACCAACAAGTTACCTGCTGCACTCCGGTCTAAACCATGAAACTCAGTTAAATATAAAAAAGAAAAAGTACTATAGAACGGGAAAATGGCAGAATAGAAAGTAAAACATAAAAGTATAATAAGCCAAAACGATCTGTTATATAAAAAAAAACCTTTTAAACTTAATTTATCTGTCTTTTCAGCTTTACCCAATTTATATTTCTTCTGACCGTATCCTTCCTGGAAATAATATATAATCCCGGCAAGCAAACATAACATCCCAATTATAGCGGCAATTTTTAAAGGTTCTTTCCACACTAAAAATCTATTTTCAAAAATCGAAGGAGCCTTATTTGCGAAGAACGATCCAAAACGGGCAATCATTAAATTTATTCCTAATGCAAAAGCAATTTCTTTGCCTTTAAACCATTTGGCAATTGCCACAGTAGCAGCAACAACAAGAGGCTCAGCTCCAATACCAAGTATAATTCTTCCAAGAAGCATAACATGAAACTGATGGGATATCATTGTTAATATCCCCGCAATAGTACATAATGTACCAAAAAGAAGAATTGAAATTCTAGTACCAAACTTATCAATAAACACACCGCTAAAAGTAAGAACGCCAATCGCTGCAATACTATAAAACATATTAAGTTGTCCGATTTTGGATTGGGAAAAGTTTAATTGTGATTTAAGCAAATCGGCAACAGGTGCAATGCTATCATACAAATAATAATTCCCAAACATAGCTATACTGATAACAATTAAAACCAGCCATCTGTATAGCCTGTTATCTGAAGATGCACGCTGAAATTTGCCTTCCATTCCAAAAAATTAAAAAAAACTCCCTTTACAATTAAGAAAATATATTCCTAATTACAAAGGGAGCTTTAAGAAAATTGAATTATAAAATATCAGTTAGCCGGATGATGAATCCATACTACAAACTCACCTTCGTCTCTAATTTGTTTTACAAGATTGGCAGCACTTGCTAATGTTTCAAAAGTACCAATTGAAACATATGTAAAACCATTTTTCCCTGCTAAAATTTCGGGTTCATAACCTTTGCATAACATTGTCTTAGCATACTTATCAGCATTTCCCGGAATTTTAAAACTGCCAGCAATTACATGATATTTTCTTTTTGCCCTGGCTAGCGCTTCTTCTTCAGCTTTTTGTAAAGAATCTAATCTAGCTTGTTCAAGCTGCCGTTGAAATTCTTCAGCCATTTGAATGGAATCGGCTACTGCTTTGGCAATACTATCAAGGCGAGCTTTTTCAGCTAATTCGCGCATTCTTTTCTTTTTATTAAATGTATTATCAATGAAATTACAACTTCCTATAAATAATGCCATTGATAACACAATCAATAATAACTTTTTCATATTCAGTGGTATTAGTTGTTTTAATACTTTATAAACGGCACAATTTACAAAAATACTGATAATTCTCAAATTTTATTTAAATTTAAAAATTAATAGAATATTAACATTTTTTAAATTTATTATTTCATGATTAAAAAATATTTAATACTAATAACAGTAATAATAATTAATTTAAACCTAAAATCGCAATACGATAACCGCTCCAGAGCTGAATATATTTACGATATCTTACGTTATGTAAAATGGCAAAATGAAGAACATATT
>JAFGQQ010000244.1 GCA_016935595.1 Bacteroidales bacterium | reverse complement strand
GGATTAGGTTGATATATATCAGAAACAATTGAATAAACTTTCCAGCACGTCTCTTTTTCTTTTTCAATTGAACTTTCTAATATAATTCTTATGGCATAAATATCAAATATACCATCAAAATCAACATCCTGTTTTTTCATTTTGTTCCATATCGAAGATATTGATTTTGTTCGTCTTTTAATTTCAAATTTAATTCCTTCTTTTTCAAGGTTTGTTTTTATTGGTTTGATGAACTCTCGTATGTACCTTTCTCGTTTTAATTTTGTATCTTTTAATTTTTGGTCAATATAATTATATGTTTCCTTATCGAGGTATTTAAGAGAAATATCTTCAAGTTCTGATTTTATATTATACATACCAATTCGATGGGCTAATGGCGCATATAAATATGACGTCTCCAAAGCCATTTTAAACTGACGTTCCGGGGTTTTGGTATCAAGCGTGCGCATGTTATGAAGCCTGTCAGCGATTTTAATTAATATTACCCTGATATCACTAGCCATTGTAAGTATTAATTTCCTGAAATTCTCGGCATGGATGGCAGTATTCCGAAAATCTAGACCAGAAATTTTTGATAATCCCTGAACTATTGAATTTATTGTTTTTCCAAATTCCTTAATAATTTGTTTCTCATCAATTTCACCCTTGTCATAAATCTCATGTAAAAATGCCGATACCATTGAATTAACACCTAATCCTATTTCATCCGAAACTATTTTAGATACATTTAACGGATGCAATAAATATGGTTTGCCTTTTGAGATATATTGATTTTTATGAACTTGAGATGAAAATATTAAAGCTTTTTTTAATAATAATTTATCTTGATCTGTTAAACAATTTTTACAGTTTAGTATTAAATCGTTATAACTTTTTATAATAATAATTTTTTCTTTATCGGGAAACTCAAGCAATTCAATTAAATCTTCTTTAATCTCTTTCATAAATGCTATTCAATTATATTAATCTAAACCGGTCGGCATCTGAATATACAGGGAAGCTTTTTTTATAATCAATTATTTCCTTTTTTGATAAAGTTGCATATATAATTTTTTCTTTTTGTGTAATTACTTTATTTAAAAGTTCCCCTTTAGGATTGATGATAATCGAATCGCCTGAGTAATTTATTCCGTTCCCGTCCGTACCAATCCTGTTAAGTCCTATAACATAGCTTTGATTTTCAATTGCTCTTGCGAATAATAATTTAATCCAGTGATCTCTTCTTTTTTCAGGCCAGTTTGCAATGTAAATTAATAAATCATAACTATCAGTGTTTCTTGACCATACTGGAAATCTAAGATCATAACATATCATCGGGCACATATTCCAGCCTTTAAATTCAATAATTAGTTTTTTATTTCCTGATGTATAATGTTTATTTTCATTACTCATTCTGAATAGATGTTTTTTATCGTAATAATTCATATTTCCATCCGGAAAAGAACAAATTAAGCGATTATAGTATTTTTTATTTTCATTAATTATAATCGATCCAATTATCAGGCTATTGGTTTCTTTTGAATATTGTTTCATCCAATTAATAGTTATCCCATTCATATCTTCTGCATTTTCCAAAGTATTCATAGTAAACCCTGTTGTAAACATTTCAGGAAGTATAATTAAATCAATATCATTATTAATCTTTTTAAATATTTTTGATATTTTTTTTAAATTTTCATCTTTTTTTTCCCAATTAATATCAATCTGAAATAATGCAACTTTTAATTTATCCATTCTAATATTATTTAAATATTACCTATCGTAAATTTTTCAGGATGTCTTGGTGTTACATCTTTAAAAAAAAGTTTAATTTTTTTCATTTCAACATTTAAACTTCCTTTCAGGTAATATGGTTCAAATAAGGCAATAATTTTCTTTTTATAATCGAAATAACTTAGCATTACGGGTACGTTGGCTTCTTTTGCTATATAATAAAAACCGCCTTTCCAGTTAGCATTCTTTTTCCGTGTGCCTTCAGGGGTTATTATTAAATAAAATTCTTCATTAATTTTAAATAACTTCACCATATTTTCGACTATATTTTTTGAATTTTTTCTGTCAACAGGTATGCCTCCTAATGTTTTTAATAAAGTTCCCAAAGGGAAGAAAAATAATTCTTTTTTTATTAAAAAATGTGCTTTAATACCTTTTGATAAATAATATAATGCACCTAAAATAAAATCCATATTACTTGTATGAGGTGCCGAAACCGCGACATACTTATTTATATTTGGAACATTACCTTGTATTTTCCAACCCAATAATTTTAATATTAAACGACTTGTTAATTTTATCATAATCTAATAAAACATAATTAATTTGGTAAAGTTATAACATTAGGTTGAATTTTTAATTTTTATTGATTTGGTACGTGTTTTGTGTTGAATATTTATAAAATGTGTTAAAAAAAATTATAAATGTATTATAATTACTTTAACTTATAAATTGAGTTTTTATCTTTGAAAAATTTTTAAATTAAAATTAAAATAAGTAGTGATGAAAAAGTTTGTATTTTTAGGATTGATTTCTTTAGGATTAAGTTTGTTTATAGTTAAAGGGCAAGATTCAAAATATGGGCAAGACAGTATAAACTGTTTGAAGAATCTTTCAACCATGCACGAATTTTGTAAAATCGATCTTTATAGTTATGCATGGAATTCCTGGTTATATACTTTTAATGAGTGCCCGGCTGCAAGTAAGAATATATATATTTATGGTGCTAAAATTGTTAAAGATTTTATTGAAAAAGATTCAGATGCAAGAAAATATGGATTAATAGACACGTTAATGCTATTGTATGACAGGAGAATAGAATATTTTGGTCAAAAAGGATACGTATTGGGACGAAAAGGGATTGACTTATTAAAATATGATAATAGCAGGATAGAAGAGGCATATGCTTATTTAAAAGAATCGGTTAATTTAACCAGGGGACAAGCTGAAGCAGCAGTTTTGGTTACTTATATGATGGCCAGTGTTAATTTATCTTCTAATTCTTTAATATCTTGTGAAGATGTTGTTGGAGATTTTTCTATCATATCAGGAATAATTGACCAACAAATAAAAAAAGATCCAAATGATGATAAGGTTAAGTTAGC
>JAFGQQ010000243.1 GCA_016935595.1 Bacteroidales bacterium | reverse complement strand
CCATTTAGAATAATAATCACATTATCAATATATTATATATTTAGGAATAACGCGGTTCAGTAAAAGGCATAACATCAATTGTTTATAATTTTCAAAAATTGTTGATAGCTTATATTTCAGCAAATTTAAAAATTGCATATAATTTATTTAATTTGAAATTGATCTTAAAATAAATAAGAAATGGTAATAAGGCCCAAAAAGAACAAACAAAAAGACACGAATCTTAAGCGTATTAACAAGCAAACCATTTGTTTTAATAACCGCGAAATTGCCGCTATTTCATATTTCTGCAACAAGTATAAAGTTCAGAACAAATCAAAATTTATGAGGGAAGCCATAATAAGTGAAGTTTTAAAAAAATTCGATGACGATTACCCAACTTTATTTGAAGACCAGGAGCAACTTACTTTATCTTTTTAATTACCAGGGATAATAATACAAAGGATTATTCAATTCTGAACGCCGAAATTCAAATCCAAAATTAATATTACTTGATATTTTATAATTTACTCGAAGGGAATAGTTTTCTATTGCATTGCTGTTTGTATAGATACTTGTTCCTGCATATTCTGTAACCCGTTTTACAACACTGCCGCTAATAGAAATGTTTTTATTTACCAAATAGGTGCCGTTACTTACAAAAAACAATGAACCAGGGTTTTTTATGTTAAAATCTTCATCTAAAAAACTATTGTATAATTGCTTAAGCTGTATTATTCCAACATCAACCTTTAACCTGGGGGTTATTAAACAATTATAACTAGGAAAATTATAATTCAAGGCTTCACTATAATCGCCGTATTTAGAAAGCATAAAGCCAGTTTGAAATGAAAAATGTCCTTGTTTTTCTTGTTCCATGTTTTTGTCACCTTCAATCAGGAGTGAATCATAATAATTTTGGGCATATAGAGCCGAAGCCATAATAAAAAATAATAACATACAAAAATGTTTCATACTTTTTATTTTATAAGGTTTTAAAATACAAATTTAAACAAAACAGCAATAATATTTTGTACTCCAAATTAAATTAATCCCAAATAATTATTGGTTTAACCTTAAAGCCCTTGTTACCCCTTTAATTTTCAGTAATTTCATTAATATTGCATCAAGGTGGTGTTTATCCTGAACAAGAATTGTTAAAATTCCTTCAAAAAGACCGTCATTATTGCTTACTGAAATATTTCTGATAGTAACATTAGGGTCTTTCGATATAAGGTCGGATATATGGCTTAATAGTCCGGCATTATTAATCCCGTTAATTTTTATTACAGATTGAAATACTTTCACACCTTCTGTTTTAGTCCATTTTGCACGAACTACCCGGTATGGATAGCGTGCAAGCAATTGAGGGGCATTTGGACAATTATACCTGTGGATTTTTATGCCTTCATTAATTGTAACAAATCCAAATATTTTATCGCCAAAAATCGGGTTACAACACTTTGCAAATTTATAATCTATTCCTTTTATCTTATTTTCAATGATTAAAATATCGGTAGAAAGAATTTTATAATCATCGCTAAATTGGTCAACTTTTACATCTTCAATAATCTCAGCTTTTTTTTCAACTAAAGTTTCTTCATCATTTGCCAATACATCTTTTACCTCTATAATATTAATTGTTTTATCCGATAACTGAGAATAAAAATCGGTAGCATTTATTAATTTATAATGTTTAAGCAATTTTCTGACAACTTCATCAGTAAACTCAATTTTCCAGTTTTTAAGCCTTCTTTTTAGTATTTCTTTCCCTAACTGAGCTTCTTTCAGTTTTTCTTCATTTAACGAAGCCTTTATTTTCGATTTTGCTTTTGATGTAATTACAAAACCAAGCCAATCAGATTTTGGCTTTTGGTTTTTTGAAGTAATTATTTCAACCTGGTCTCCATTTTCCAATATTTGTTTTATTCCTGCATTTTTATTATTTATTTTTGCCCCGGCACAACGGTTTCCTATCTCAGTATGAATATCATAGGCAAAATCGAGCACAGTTGAATTTACAGGCAATTTTTTAATATCTCCCTTTGGTGTAAAAACAAAAATTTCATCACTATATAAATTAAGTTGAACGTTATCAACAAATTCACTTAAATTTTCACCCGGTGTTTCTAGTAACTCCCTCATTTTTGAAAGCCAGTCTTCCACTTCTGACCCGCTTCCCTGAATTCCTTTATACATATAATGAGCGGCAAATCCTTTTTCAGCGATTTCATCCATACGAATAGTGCGTATCTGAACTTCAACCCATTTACCGTCAGAACCAAGCACAGTTATATGCAACGATTCGTATCCGTTCGATTTTGGCACAGAAAGCCAATCTCTTAATCTTTGAGGATTAGGCTGGTAAATATCTGTTACAACAGAATACACCTTCCAGCATAACTCCTTTTCTTTCGGCAATGGGGCGTCAATTATTATTCGGATAGCATAAATATCGTAAATAGATTCAAAATCAACATTTTGCTTTTTAATTTTATTCCAGATTGAAGTAATAGATTTAGTTCGCCCTTTTATTTCAAATTTAAGCCCCTCCTCTTTTAGTCTATTATTTATAGGAGCAATAAAACTCTTAATATATTTTTCTCTTTTCTGCTTGGTGTTTTTCAGGTTTTTGTCTATATACTGGTATGTTTCCGAATCCAAATATTTTAATGCAAGGTCTTCTAATTCAGATTTTATAGGATAAAGCCCTAAACGATGGGCCAAAGGAGCATATAAATAGGAAGTTTCCAGTGCCATTTTTAATTGCCGGTTGGCATTCTTATATTTCAGGTTGCGCATGTTGTGCAACCGGTCGGCAATTTTCACCAATATTACCCTAATGTCATTAGCCATGGTTAAGAGAAACTTCCTGAAATTTTCAGCATGAAGAACATTAGTGTTAGAATTAATGCTTGAGATTTTTGATAACCCTTCAACTATTATGGCTACTATCTCACCAAATTCTAATTTTATTTGTTTTACAGTTATATTTCCGGCATCTAAAACTTCGTGAAGGAATGATGCAACAATTGAATTCACCCCAAGCCCAATTTCATCAGAAGCAATCCTTGCAACTTCAATGGGATGTAAAATATACGGATAACCCTTTCTGATATACTGTCCCTTATGGGT
>JAFGQQ010000242.1 GCA_016935595.1 Bacteroidales bacterium | reverse complement strand
TATTCAAAAATTGGATTTGGCCAAATATACCAGCGCTCTTCCAGAATAACATAAATATTAATATAGGTAGAATCGATATTTATTTTTTCGAAAGTAACAAAATTGAAAAGAGAGGTATTTAACAGATTTTCTTTTGATTTAGATATTTGCTGATTTAAAATATTTTTTTCGATTGAATCCCCAATTTGAAAAGTGATTTCTCGATATATAATTTTGTCTTTAGTTAGCTTATTACCTGCTAATTTTATATTATTAATTATATAAAAATCAGAAACCTGTAAATATTCATTTTTAGCATAAATATTTGAATTTATACTCAGTATTATTATAAATATAATTAATATAAACTGCTTGAAATTTGTATTGCTTTTCTTCACAAATCTTAGCTTAATTATTACATTTAACAAATATATATTCTTTTATCGCCAGAATAAAAATATAATTTTTCAGAATTTAAATTAGTTTTATTTTTTTTGTTTGATTTATATATTTCTCTTATTTTTGCACTCCTAAAATTCCTCATTAGCTCAGTTGGTTAGAGCATCTGGCTGTTAACCAGAGGGTCCTAGGTTCGAGTCCTAGATGAGGAGCAAAAAACCCATCCTGCAAATGCGGGATGGGTTTTTAATTTAAAAAAGGCAGTCATTTCAGAAGTAAGCTAGGTTTAGTGTAGGTCGTTTGAGGTGAATTGTGAAAGATCCAAAATTTGACTGCCTTTTTAATATTTTAAGTTGTTATGAAATAAAATTAAAAACTTCAGAAATTACATCACCATGTGTTTCATGGTAATTATTTTTCAGCCATTTTCGCAATTGAAAAATTTCATAGGATTGCAACCATTTTACTGATTTTATCAATTCTTTTTTGAATAAATCTTTGTCACTACATATATTCTCGAGTGTTAATTGCTGCAATTCTAACATATTTTGTGGCTGTATCATTTTTAAAACTTATTTTTAATAAAGATAATATACCTTTAACAGAAAAGCAATTAAATGAGGATGATATATATCACCGTTAATGAATTGGGCTAATTATAGACATTTTATTAATGTAATAAAAAAAGAATAGATATTAAAAAATTGTCTCTATTATACCAAATTAAATAAGAAATTTGCAGTATAAATTTTCCATTTACCGATTAATATTAAACATTTACCTATTTATATTTTTAATTTCCAACCATTGATAATAATTTTAACAAAAAATTTAGTAATTGTTTAATTTTAAAAATTATGAAAATGGGAGCCGGAATTTTTTGGGGAATTATTTTAATATTAATAGGCCTTGGGATTGTTATCAGGGTTGTATTTAATGTTGATTTCCCGGTATTTAAATTTATTATCGCCATATTTTTTATTTTTCTTGGTTTACGGATGATGTTCGGAAGCTTTGGCTTATTCCACTTTAATTTCAAGAAGAATGATATTGTATTTAATGAAAAGTTTGTGCGTGGAAATCCTGAGGATAATGAATACAATGTGATTTTTGGAAAAGGTGTATTCGATTTCAGGGATGTTGATTTGTCTGAGGGAACTGTTAAAGTTAAAATTAATACTATTTTCGGGGGTTCGGAAATACTTATAAATTCTGATACTCCTGTTCGTATTAATGCTGATGCTGTGTTTGCAGGAGCACAACTTCCTGAAGGAAATACAGCAGTATTTGGATCATCCAACTATACAAGCGATAATTATTCGGAGGAAGTGCCACATCTCTATCTTAAAGTTGATGTTGTTTTTGGCGGAGTGGAAATAAAACGGCATTAATGTAATTGTGGTAAAACTGAAGTTTTAAAGAAAAACTAGAGGTTCTCTAACAAGTTAATAATTATTATCATTCTGAGCCTAACGAAGAGCTTTATTATATTAGCAGTATATTTCTTCGAAAGGCTCATTTCATATAAAGAATATACTTTTTAGAAACCTCTATTTTTTTATTGTATTTATAGTAATCCGTCAATTTTTGCTGCAAGAGTTCCTTTAGGTACTGCTCCAACCTGTTTGTCCACTACTTCACCATTTTTAAAAAAGAGAATGGTAGGAATATTCCTTATGCCATATTTTACACTTATTTCAGGATTACTGTCAACATCAAGTTTGCCTACAATAATATTATCTTTATAATCTTCTGATAGCTCTTTTACAATTGGAGCTACCATCCGGCAAGGGCCGCACCATTCAGCCCAAAAATCAACGAGCACGAGTTTGTCAGATTGAACAACCTGTTCGTCAAAATTTTTATCATTTACTTCTATTGTCATATTAAGTTATTTTAAAATATTTATGATATCAAACAATTATTTATATAAACAGTTTAAGGTTCATAATTAAGTTTAATTAATCTGATAATGAATATCAGGATTATTCTCAAGAAACTCAATAAAATTTTGTGAAAGATTTACTTTATGGTTTCTTGAAAACATCTCAACTTTTAAATTCTCATTCTGATCGAAAATGATGAATTTGAGTAATGCTTTACCTTTATTTTCTACTGAAAGTTTTTCAATATCAGTAATTAAATCTTTCGTGATGTTATTAATATTAACATTTAAAGAGATACTTTTAATTAATTCATCTTTCGATTCACTTAATAATTGTATATTTTTTACTTTGAATTCAAGTTCATTCGGATTACCCCAATCTCTAACCTGGATTTTACCTCTTAATAATAAATTATAACCTTTTGTAAAAAATTGTTTAAAACTTAAATAATCTTTTGAAAATAAAGTTAAAGTATATGAATCGGTAAAATCTTCTATTCGCATTGAACCAAAAGGTTTATTATTTCTGGTTAATCTTTCTCTAACTTCTGTTATCATACCTCCTATGATTACTTCTTTGTCTTTTAATTCTTCAAATTTTTTAAATTCACTAATTGAATGAGTACAAAAATGCTCTAATTCAAATCTGAAATCATCAAGCGGATGAGCTGAATGATAAACACCGACATATTCTTTTTCGGTGCTTAATTTTTTCAGAATGTGCCATTCTTGTGTTGTTGGAATTTCAGGTTTGGCAATTTCAACAGCATCAGAATCGCCAAATAAAGATTGCTGGTTACTGTTTATATCATTTTGATAATTATTTCCATACCTGATCAAATCATCAATAAAGTGAATTTCTTCATTATCGGGATCAAATATTTCTCTTTTGATATTTTTAAAAGTATCAAAGGCACCTGCCATGGCAAGAGCTTCTATGGTTTTTTTATTTATGGTATTTAAGCTATTTCTTTCGATAAAATCATAAATATCCATAAATAATCCGTTTTTTTCTCGCTCTTTAATGATACTATAAACAGCATTTTCTCCAACTCCTTTTATAGCAGCCATCCCAATCCTGATGTGCCCGTCCTGGTTAACAGTAAACCTGGCGTGACTTTCATTAATACTTGGACCAAGGACTTTTAATCCCATGCGTTTACATTCGTCCATAAAGAAAGATAACTTTTTTATATCGTTTAAGTTACGGCTCAATACAGCAGCCATGAACTCAGCAGGATAATGAGCTTTCAGGTAAGCGGTCTGGTATGACACATATGAATAACAGGTTGCGTGTGACTTATTGAAAGCATACGAAGAAAATTTTTCACAGTCGTACCAAATTTTCTCAGCAGTGTCTTCGTTATTGCCGTTATTTTTACATCCTTCAATAAATTTCAACTTCATTTCATCCATCATCAGTTTGTTCTTTTTCCCCATTGCTTTACGCAAGGTGTCAGACTCCCCGCGTGAAAAACCTGCCAATTTTCTTGCAAGGAGCATCACTTGTTCCTGGTAAACTGTAATTCCATAAGTATCTTCAAGAAATTCTTTCATTTCCGGAAGGTCGTATTTTATTGCTTGCTTGCCATGTTTTCTTAATATAAAATCCGGGATATAATCCATAGGGCCTGGTCGGTATAAAGCATTCATTGCAATTAAGTCTTCAAACTTGGTTGGTTTCAATTCCCTTAAATATTTCTTCATCCCGTCCGATTCAAACTGGAATAATCCTGTGGTTTCGCCTTTACTGTATAATTCATAAGTTTTTGGATCGTCTAATGGAATATTGTCAATATCGATATCAATTTTTTTCGATAATTTAATGTTATCAACAGCATCTTTTATTATTGAAAGAGTTTTTAAACCCAGAAAGTCCATTTTGAGCAATCCAATATCCTGAACATGCTTCCCGTCAAACTGGGTTACATATGTTAACTCCGAATCTTTTGCCGTACTGATAGGTATGTAATTTTCCAGATCGTCTTTACCAATAATAATACCGCAAGCATGAATTCCTGTATTTCTGATTGATCCCTCAAGCACTTCGGCATATTGCAAAACCGATGCAATTTCTTTATTATCTGAATTTCTTTCATTTTTTAATTCAGGAACTTCTTCATAGGCTTCTTTTAAAGTTATTCCCGGTCTTTCCGGCACCAGTTTAGCCAGGCGGTCAGATTCGGGCAATGGTAATCCTTGTACACGTGCGACATCACGGATTGCCATTTTGGCGGCCATTGAACCAAAAGTTATAATATGCGCAACTCTTTTTTCCCCATATTTTTTAACAATATAATCCAAGACTTTAGCCCTGCCGTCTTCATCAAAATCAATGTCCATATCTGGCATTGATATTCTATCAGGATTTAGAAATCTTTCGAAAAGGAGATCGTATTTAATAGGATCAATCTCGGTAATTTTAAGGCAGTAAGCAACTACAGATCCTGCAGCAGATCCTCTTCCCGGACCAACTGATACTCCCATTTCACGTGCAGCTTTTATTAAATCCCAGATAATTAAAAAATACCCTGGATATCCCATTCGTTTAATGGTCTCAAGTTCAAATTCCAGTCTTTCTTTTAACTCATCAGTAAGGTCAGTCCACCTTTTTTTTGCGCCTTCGAATGTTAAGTGTTTTAAGTATTCATCTGCATTTTCAAATTCCGGAGGAATTTGAAAATCAGGCATAACAGGTTCTCTATCGAGTTCGTAAAATTCAACTTTATTAACAATTTCTTGCGTGTTGGCGATAGCTTCAGGAATATCGGAAAATAATTCACGCATTTCATCTTGTGTTTTTAACCACTCTTGTTGTGTATACTTTAAACGGTTAGTATCATCAACATCCTTAGCCGTGCTGATGCATAATAACCTGTCCTGGGCTCCGGCATCTTCAGGATTAATAAAATGCACATCGTTAGTTGCAATAACTTTTAAATTATGTTTTTTGGCCAGTTCAATTAAGTTTTTATTAACAAATACCTGGTCTTCATAAACCTCTTTATCCATTTGCGCATCACCAGACTGGTGCCTTTGAAGCTCAAGGTAAAAGTCATCGCCAAATATATTTTTATATTCTAGAATTGCTTTTTCTCCTTCTTCAATTCCTTCTTTTCTTATTTTTTGGGGGATTTCACCTCCAAGACAGGCTGTAGCAGCGATTAAACCTTCGTTATATTGCTTAAGTAATTCTTTATCAATACGCGGATTATAATAAAAGCCTTCGATCCAGCCATATGATACTAATTTTATAAGGTTTCTGTATCCAGTTTCATTTTTCGCTAATAAAACCAGGTGATCGCCATAGGCGTCGATTTTATCTTTTTTATCGAAACGGGTTCGCCTGGCCACATAAACCTCGCATCCTAAAATAGCTTTAATCCCTTCATTTTTAGCAATTTTATGAAATTCTTTTACCCCAAACATATTACCATGATCAGTTATGGCCATAGCTGTCATACCGTCTTCTTTTGCTTTTTTAATTAAACCTTGAATATCGGCAGCGCCATCTAAAATTGAATATTGTGTATGTAAATGAAGATGCGTGAAAGGCGGTTTTTCTGAAGTTATTTTTATTTCTTTATTTTCTTTTGTTTCGGTTTTACTCGCAAGATTAAAGTTTGATTGTATTTCAATACTGAATTGTTTAAAAGGAGAGGGGTTTTCCTTTATAAATTTATCAATTATTTCTTTTTCAATTTTAAGAGCCTTATCATTAATAATACCAACCCTTATTAGTTCTAAAAAGCATCTTGCTGTTGCTGCAACATCAGCTATTGCATTGTGGGCTTCTTCAAAATTTTCGTCGAATAATTTATTATGCAATTCGGTTAAATTAGGCCATTTAAATTTCCCTGCTTTCCCTCCCGGAAGTGCACAAAAATCAGTAGATATCTCTTTTGTGCAAATTTGAGGTGTTTCAAATAATTCGTTTTCAATTTTTTTTCT
>JAFGQQ010000026.1 GCA_016935595.1 Bacteroidales bacterium | reverse complement strand
CCCCTTAAAAATTGATGAAATGAATACTATTATTTGCCGGTCTGACCTGTCGGAAAATGTCTTTAAAATTGTGGTTAAGGCTCCTCAAATTGCCAAAAAACATGAAGCCGGGCATTTTGTAATAGTTAAAATTGGTGACAAAGGGGAACGCATCCCATTAACAATATCCCAATCTGATCCGGTTAAAGGGACTATTACTTTAATTATTCAAAAAGTAGGACTTACAAGTCACAAATTAAGTTTATTGCAAGCAGGTGATGAAATAACCGATATTGTTGGTCCACTCGGTAATCCTACTGAAATTAAAAAAGTTGGAACTGTATTATGTGCTGGCGGTGGAGTTGGTATCGCCCCTCTCTTACCAATTGTGAAGGCAATGCATGATGCCGGTAATATTGTTATATCTGTGCTCGCTGCCCGAACAAAAGAGTTACTAATTCTTGAAGATGAAATAATTAAGTATTCTGATGAAGTGCTTATAATGACTGACGATGGCAGTTATGGCAAAAAAGGATTGATAACTCAGGGAATGGAAGAAATAATTAATACTCATAAAATAAACTATGCAGTTACTATTGGGCCGGCTATTATGATGAAATATACCAGTTTGTTAACAAAAAAATATAATATTCCAACAATA
This sequence comes from Bacteroidales bacterium, assembly GCA_016935595.1. Next base: position 10,079 of record JAFGQQ010000026.1, on the reverse strand, counting down.
GCGAGTTTAAATTCCATTATGGTTGATGGAACAGGAATGTGCGGTGCATGCAGGATAACGGTTAATGGTGAAACTAAATTTGTTTGTGTTGACGGCCCCGAATTTAATGCCCATGAAGTAGATTTTGATGAATTATTAATGCGGCTAAACGCATTTAAAGATGAGGAACACATAAAGTATAAGAATAATTTTAAAGCATAAAGTAAATAACCATGTCCGATAATATTTCCAATAAATATAAAACACTACGTGAGGAAGAATGGAGAATAAACCTCCGAAAACAAATTAAGGCTAAAGAAAGGACTGATATTGAACGTGTTAAAATGAATGAGGTTAATCCCGATAAAAGGATTAAAAGCCACATTGAAGTAAATAAGGGATTAACCGAATCAGAAGCCATAATTGAAGCACAAAGATGTCTTGATTGCGCTAATCCGACTTGCATCGAAGGTTGCCCGGTTGAAATTAATATACCAAAATTTATCAAACATATTGAAAATAAGGATTTTTTAGAAGCAGCAAAATGCCTGAAAGAGACAAATGGATTACCCGCTGTTTGTGGCAGGGTTTGTCCGCAGGAAGTTCAATGTGAATCGCAGTGTTTTTATAAAGTCAAACTAAATAAACCCCCCATTGCTATTGGATACTTAGAAAGGTTTGCTGCAGATTATGAAAGGGAAACAGGTAGATTATCGGTACCAACTATTACTGAGAAAAAGAATAAAAAAATTGCCATAATTGGTTCAGGTCCTGCAGGATTATCGGCAGCAGGTGATTTGGCGAAATTTGGTTATGAAGTTACAATTTTTGAAGCATTACATGATTTTGGAGGTGTTTTAAAATATGGAATTCCGGAATTTCGTTTGCCGAATGTTATTGTCGAAAGCGAAATTAATATTTTAAGAAAAATGGGCGTTGAGTTTGTTAAAAACTTTATTGTAGGTAAATCTGCAAGTATCGATGATTTAAAGAAGGATGGATTTGAAGCTTTTTTTGTTGGCAGTGGAGCCGGCCTTCCTAAATTTATGAATATTCCCGGTGAAAATAGTGTAGGTATTATGTCTTCAAATGAATATCTAACCCGTGTTAATCTTATGGGGGCTGCAAAAAATGATTATGATACACCGGTTTTATTCGGTAAAAATGTTGCTGTTATTGGTGGAGGCAATACTGCAATGGATTCTGTCCGTACAGCAAAAAGACTAGGGGCTGAAAGGGCAATGATTATTTATCGGAGATCGTTTGATGAAATGCCTGCAAGAAAAGAAGAAATTCATCATGCTAAGGAAGAAGGAATAGAGTTTTTAAACCTTCATAACCCTCTAAGATATTTTGCTGATAAAAACGGAAGAGTGAATATGGTTGAAGTACAGAAAATGGAACTTGGCCAGCCCGACAGTTCAGGAAGACGAAGGCCTGTCGCAGTTGAAAATTCGGAATATACAATAGAAACCGACCTTGTTATTGTCAGCATAGGTGTTTCTCCAAATCCTCTTATCCCTAAAAGTTTATTATCTTTGGATATAAGTGACTGGGGAACAATAAAAGTAAATCCCGAAACAATGCAATCAAATATTGAGGATGTTTTTGCCGGAGGTGATATAGTTAGGGGAGGGGCAACTGTGATTTTAGCTATGGGCGACGGTAAAAAAGCTGCCCGCGGCATACATGAGTATTTGCAAAATAAAAATCTCTAAAATATGGCAGACTTATCAACAAAATATCTTGGCATACAATTAAAGAATCCAATAATTATTGGAAGTAGTGACCTTACTTCGACAATTGAAGGAATAATTGATTTAGAAAAGAATGGGGCAGGGGCAATTGTTTTAAAATCAATATTTGAAGAAGAAATATTGCTTGAGACTGATGAGAAATTAAAAAAAGCCCGTGAGAATAAACTTATTTATTCTGATATTTCAGAAACAATCGACTATCTTGATTTACATTTAAAGCAGAAAAGGTTAAGCGATTATATAAGACTAATTAAAGAAGCAAAAAGTAAAGTCTTAATCCCGGTTATTGCCAGCATTAACTGTATAACAGATATGGAATGGGTCGATTATGCAAAAAAAATTCAGGAAGCAGGAGCCGATGCCTTGGAATTAAATATACATAATCCAACTAATGATAATCCTGAAAAAACAGCTTTACGTATTATAAACAAAGTTTTGAGTTCAGTTGGTATTCCTGTTTCAGTTAAAATAAGCAGTGCGCATTCTAACCTTAACAAATTAATTCTTAATATTTCTCAGGCAGGGGTTTCTGGTATAGTATTATTTAACCGTTATTATATGCCCGATATTGATATTATGGCATTAAAAGTAACAAATGATAATATCCTGAGTTTTCCGGATGAGTATTACAAATCGCTTCAATGGATAGGCTTAATATACGATAAGGTGAAATGCGACCTGGTTGCTTCAACAGGTATTCATTCAGGAGATTCTGCAATAAAACAAATATTAGTTGGGGCATCGGCTGTACAAGTTGTGTCTGCAATTAAAAAATACGGATTGAGTTATATTTCGCAGATACTTAATGATATTGAAGAATGGATGGAAACCCAGAAATTTAATACTGTTCAGCAATTTAAAGGAAAATTAAGTTATCAGAATACTTCTAATCCTGCTGCTTATAACCGGGTTCAGTTTATGAAATATTATGGAAATATTGGCCGATAATTGATCGAATTGCCTTCATAATTAATATTTAGCTAATTATTTGATGCCAGTTTTTTGCTGTTTTGGTCAAAGTATTTTATAATTTAGTACAATATAATTTATAGCATGGTTACTATTAATGATAAAATATTTGAGCCCTCAGATAACAACTTAAAAAAAATAATCATTGAGAATGAGATTATTAAAATAATACAAAAGGAAAACTCCCTTAATGAGGCTTTACAGGAAATATGCAATATAATTCCTTTTGCATACTTAGCCCCACGAGATATTTCATCAAGAATTTTATATAATAATCAAAAATATTGCTCGGATAACTTCAAAGAATCGCAAAATTTTGTAAAAAAGTCAATTGCAATACCAGAGCAATTGGAAGCCCAAATCGAAATTTTTTTCTTACAGAAAGATTTTAAACTTGATAAACAGAAAAATACAGAAGAAATATTTCTTGAAAATATCTGTACCCTTGTATCAGGAATGATATCGCAAAACCGCTTAAAAAAACTGGTTTATGAGAATACAGAAAGGTTAAAAGAATTACAAGGCATAAACCGTACAACCGAAGTTCTGAAAAAGGGGATGACACTTGAGGAATCGTTACAGGAAATTTGTTCTTTTCTCCCTGAAGCTTGGCAATACCCAAGTTTTACTGCAGCAAAAATAATATTTGAAGACAAAGTTTTTAAAAGCCGGGAATTCGATGAAACACCCTGGTTACAAAGTCAGGTTTTTGAAACGCCCGGACATAAAAAAGGAGTAATAGAGATATATTATTTAAAAGAATTCCCTCATGAGCATGAAGGCCCTTTTTTAAAAGAAGAAAGAAGCCTTATAGATAACCTGGCAGCTCTTATATCGGGTTCAGCAACAAAAAATGCACTCCAGGTGTTATTTGCGCAAAATACTGAAAGATTAAAAGAATTAAGGGGCATAAATCAAACGACTGAAATCCTAAAACAAAATATGCCCATTGAAGAGTCATTACAATTAATTTGTTCAATACTTCCTGATGCATGGCAATATCCTGAATATACTGCAGTAAAAATTAAATATAAAAATAAGGTTTTTAAAAGCAGGGAATTTATTGAAACTACCTGGGTTCAAAAACAAACTTTCGAGACATCCGGGAATGTTAAAGGTGAAATTGAAATTTATTATTTAAAAGAGTTTTCTCTTGAAGACGAAGGCCCTTTTTTAAAAGAAGAAAGAAATTTACTGGTTAACATTGCTAATTTAATAGCTGGTTCAGCTACTAGGGATATATTCAATAAATTACTGAATGAAAACAAAGAGCGCCTTAAAGAATTAAAGGGTATAAACCAAACATCACAGATTATTGCCAAAGGAATAACCGTAGATAATACTTTGCAGGAAATTTGCACAATTTTACCCAAGTCCTGGCAATATCCGAAATATACCGTTGTTAGGTTAAGCTTTGAAGGCAAACATTATATCAGTAAAAACTTTAAGGAAACCATATGGTTTCAGAAAGAAAATTTTGTTACAATCGATAATAAAAAAGGAAGTATTGAAGTATTTTATTTAAAGGAATTTCCGAAAGAATATGAGGGACCTTTTTTAAAAGAAGAACGGCAGTTATTAATTAATATCGGAAAATTATTAAGTGGGTATCTTAATAGTAACAAAGGCCGTGAAATTGTAATGCAAAAAATGGCAAAAGAAGACCAGGTTCGAAAATCATTTGAATACCGGGAATCATTAATTAAAAATAAACAACCTCTTCAACTTCTTTTAAATCAGCAAAAAATCGATAAATACATATACCTTGAAATGATGAAGTACAAGGTAAAAGAAATTTTATTGGTTGCGACCTTATACGATGCTTATAACCTTGAAATTGAAGATGGGTTTTTCGAAAGGTTTATGGGCGAAATTTACCAGTACAGCCTGTTTTCATTACCCAGGATTACAGGCGTAACATCTGTAGAGGACGCATTGAACCTTCTGTCTACCACTCGTTTCGATATTGTAATTGTTATGGTTGGAATTGACAGAACATACCCTATAGAAGTTAGTAATTCAATTAAAAACAGCCATCCCGAAATACCAATCTATTTATTGCTTAATCATAAAAATAATTTAAAATATTTTGAAGAACTTGCTTCAACATCGAAATCCATCGAGAAGTTATTTGTTTGGAATGGCGATTCTCAGATATTTTTTTCCATTGTAAAATCGATCGAGGACAAAACCAATGTCGAAAACGACACGAGAATAGGTTTAGTAAGGATTATTTTATTAATTGAAGATTCTCCCAGTTATTATTCGACATACTTGCAAATATTATATTCCATTGTTTTCGGGCAGGTGCAGAAATTACTCCCGGAAGTAGAAAAAAACGAACTGGATAAAATTTGTAAGATGCGCTCCCGTCCCAAAATTCTTCTGGCAAGAAATTATGAAGACGCTATGTATATTTTTAATAAATATAAAGACTTTTTTTTATGTGTTATTTCTGATGTTGAATTTGAAAAGGATGGAAAATTAAATAAATCAGCGGGGTTTGATTTTATTAAGTATATTAAAACACAAAGAATTACCCTGCCTGTTATTCTACAATCTGCCGATATGCGAAATAAAAGAATAGCCCAAAATTTGAATATTCATTATATAAACAAAAATTCACAAACGTTATTAAACGACCTTGAAAAGATATTAACTCAATATCTTGGTTTTGGCGATTTTATTTTTCGCGATACACAAGGCAAACCAATTGCAGTTGCAAAATCGTTGCGTGAGTTTGAAACTTATCTTGATAAAATACCCAAAGAATCGTTTTATCTGCATGCCCGCAAAAATCAATTTTCACTATGGCTTATGGCCCGGGGTGAAATACAATTGGCAAAAATGTTTAATCCGGTCAGGGTTGATGATTTTGAAACCTACGAAGAATGTAAAGCTTTTCATCTGGAATTAATCCGGTCATATAAAAATGACAAAAAAAGGGGTAAAATCCTTGCCTTTGATGAAACTTCAACCCTTGATGAAAAAAATATTGTCAGTTATTCAAGCGGATCTTTAGGCGGAAAGGGGAGGGGACTGGCATTTATTAATACCTTAATTTATAACCTCGATTTTTCGGAACTAACATCACGAATAAATATCAGGACACCAAAAACAATTATTATTGGAACGGATGAATTTGAAAATTTTATAAGAATTAATTCATTATATAAAATATCTACAAATCTTAAAATCAAATATTCTGAAATAAAAAAACTTTTTGTAAATGCCAAATTATCAGACAGCCTTGTTGCTAAACTGGAAGTATTTATAAGTCAGATTAATAAGCCCGTTGCTGTTCGGTCATCAAGCCTTTCTGAAGATTCATATACCCAGCCTTTTGCCGGTATTTTTGATACCTATATCATTCCTTATGAAACCGAAGATAAAGAATTACTTTTAGAAAGGCTAATTCAATCAATTAAATTGGTTTATGCTTCAGTTTTTTCCGATGATGCCAGGTCATATTTTAAAGTAATTCATCATAAAGCAGAAGAAGAGAAAATGGCTATTGTGCTTCAGGAATTAGTTGGTAATCAATATAATAAGCATTACTACCCACATATAAGCGGTATAGCCCAATCATATAATTTTTATCCTGTTGCGCATATGAAACCTGAAGAGGGGTTTGCATCAATTGCACTAGGATTGGGCTCATATGTTGTAAATGGTTATAAATCGTTCAGGTTTTCACCCAAATACCCCGGAATCGAAATGCATTCTACAAAAGATTTAATCAATAATTCACAAACAGTTTTTTATGCGCTTGATTGTTCAAAAAAAAATATAGATTATTTAAAAGATGGTGAACTTGCTGCCCTTAAATTACTTGATATTAGTGAAGCCGAAATTCATGGCACTTTAAACCATTGCGCATCGGTTTATAATATTGATAATGACAGGATTGAAACAGGTATTTCTGCGTATGGGCCCAGAATATTGAATTTTGCCGATATTTTAAAATACGATTATATTCCATTGGCCGAAACAATTAATGTTATGCTGAATACTTTAAAAGAAGCCCTTGGGTATTCTGTAGAGATTGAATTTGCAGTTGACCTGGCCAAATCGGAAAATGACCTGCCATCTTTTTATTTACTTCAGATTAAACCAATTTTAAATAGCATACAGGCTCAAAATGTTGATTTTAAAAACCTAAATAAATCAAAAATTCTTTTATATACCCAGTCGAGTCTTGGGAACGGTGAAATAACTGATATCATGGACTTAATTTATATTGATATTGAAAAATACGATAAATTAAAGACCATTGAAATGACCACAGAAATTGAGTATTTAAATGATTTAATGGTAAAGCAAAATAAACAATATGTATTAATTGGCCCGGGAAGATGGGGAACACGCGACCAGTTCCTTGGAATTCCTGTGAACTGGTCACAAATTTCAAATGCGAAGGTAATAGTTGAGATAAGTTTAACCGATTATCCTTTAGAATCGTCTTTAGGTTCCCATTTTTTTCATAACATTACATCTTTAAATATAGGATATTTTACTGTTTTAGACACTTCGAATACAGATTATATTCATTGGGGCAAGCTTAAGAAACAAGTAATAGTAAACCGTACAAATCATTTTATTCATATACGCTTTAATAAGCCACTAAAAGTATTAATGAACGGTATAGAAAAAACAGCAGTTATTATTCAATAAAATGCCTTGCTATATAATTAAATAATGGTATTATGCCATTTTTATTGTATTTTTATAATCCGATTTTATAGCTCTCAATAATAAATGAATAAAATTAGTATTGGAATATTTGATGAACATAAATTGGTGCAAGAAGGGATTCGTTTATTATTAAAAGATATTTCAGATATTGAAGTTAACCTGACAGTTTCGGATACCAATACTTTATTAAATACTCTTGCAAACACCCCGGTAAAAATATTAATTGTAAGTGTTCATAATTTTAATATTCAAATAATTAACCTTATTGATCAATTAAGGATAAAATTTCCAAATATTAAAGTATTAATATTATCTGCCCATAATGATGAAGAAAAAATATTAAAATCAATAAAAGCGGGGGCTAAAGGTTTTCTAACAAAAGATACTGATAAGAATGAGTTAGTCCAGGCTATATATACACTCAGGAACGGTTTCGATTATTACAGTCAGTCAATTACGCACCTTCTTATAAATAAATACATTATTAACCTTAATACCGAAAATAAAACTTATTCTGAAGGCTTAAGGAGTTTAAGCGCCCGTGAATTTGAAGTTTTGCAGTTATGGGGGAAAAGTTTTACCAATAAGGAAATTGCAGATAAATTATTCATTAGCATTCGAACAGTTGAATCTCATAAAAACCATATTATGCAAAAACTAAACCTGAAAACAACTGTTGATATGGTAAAGTTTGCAATCAAGAATAATATCATCGAGATATAATTTTCCGTGTTTTACGGAAAGTTATAAGTATTACACCCAATTTTGAATTTTGTCAATACCTTTTGAATCGAAGTTTCTTATTTTTACATGGATTCAATTTAAAAATTTCTATTTTATTAATTTATAAAAACATAAAAAATGGCAGATATTTTAAATGTAAAAGTAAATGAGTTTATGGCAAAAGTTATTGCCAAAAACCCGGGTGAATCTGAATTTCACCAGGCGGTCAAAGAAGTGGCAGAATCATTGATGCCTTTTATTGAAGAAAACCCAAAATATAGACAGGCTAAGATTCTTGAAAGAATTGCTGAGCCTGAACGTGTTATTATGTTCAGGGTACCATGGATTGACGATAAAGGTGAAATCCAGATTAACAGAGGTTTCAGAATTCAGATGAACAGCGCTATCGGCCCTTATAAAGGGGGCTTAAGGTTTCACCCGACTGTTAACTTGGGAATTTTGAAATTTCTTGCTTTTGAACAAGTATTTAAAAACAGTCTTACAACCCTTCCAATGGGTGGTGGAAAAGGAGGATCGGATTTTGATCCAAAAGGAAAATCCGATAACGAAGTAATGCGTTTTTGTCAAAGTTTTATTACGGAATTATATCGCCATGTTGGGGCTGATACTGATGTTCCTGCCGGGGATATTGGAGTTGGCGGCCGTGAAATTGGCTTTATGTATGGACAATATAAACGTATAAAAAATGAGTTTACCGGAGTATTAACCGGTAAAGGCCTTGAATGGGGCGGTAGCCTTATTCGCCCTGAAGCTACCGGTTATGGTGCTACTTATTTTGCTTCAGAAATGTTAAAAACAAGGAATGAAGGAATTAAAGGTAAAATTGCTGTCGTAAGTGGATCAGGAAACGTAGCCCAGTACACTGTTGAAAAAGTCAATCAATTAGGTGGAAAAGCAGTTACTTTATCCGACTCAGCTGGTTTTATTCATGATCCAGATGGAATTAATACTGAAAAACTGGCATGGGTTATGGAATTAAAGAATATTAAACGTGGCAGGATAAAAGAGTACGTAGATAAATATCCAAAAGCTAAATATTACGAAAATAAACGCCCATGGGGTATTAAATGCGATATTGCATTTCCGAGCGCAACACAAAATGAAATTAATGAAGATGATGCAAAAGAACTGGTCAAAAATGGTTGTATTGCTATTTCTGAGGGAGCTAATATGCCTTCAACCCCAGATGCTGTTGAAGTATTTATTAATGCTAAAGTATTATACGGACCGGGAAAAGCTGCAAATGCAGGTGGCGTATCAGTATCAGGACTTGAAATGACACAAAATTCAATGCGCTTGCCTTGGACACGCGAAGAAGTTGATGCACGACTGGCACAAATTATGGCAAGTATACACCAAACCTGTGAGAAATACGGAAAAGATAAATCAGGTTTCATTAATTATGTAAATGGCGCTAATATTGGCGGGTTTATTAAAGTTGCCAATGCAATGTTAGCACAAGGAGTTGTATAATCTGGAAAGTTTGTAATTAAATTAAAACAATAAAAACCGCTATGAACCAAATCATGGCGGTTTTTTATTTGTTATACTGAACAAAGGTTAACCCGTTATCTCAATTTTTTTATCCTTATAATATACATCAAGCGCAACAATAATTGCAATAAATCCCCAGAAAGGAGCCGATGCTTTATCAGTATCCAGGAAGTTATTTAATGTACCATGAATAAAATAAGTAACTAAACCTAGTAGTAATGCAAGACTTAAAGCCCTGACATTTTTATCCCGGGCTTCTTTATAAACACGAAGTGCAGTAATTATTACAGAAATTACAATTATTATAAATGAAACCATTCCAAATACACCCGATTCGGCCAAAGGTCCGAAATATTCGCTATGGGCATTTCCCCAATCGCCCATATTGGTGCTTATAATTGTTCTGTTATAAGAGAATTGATAGGGTGCATATTGAAACTG
>JAFGQQ010000241.1 GCA_016935595.1 Bacteroidales bacterium | reverse complement strand
TCCTTTAAATGAATTAAATGAATTTGAAAACACAATTAGACATGAGGATAATATTTGTGCTGTAATTATTGAAGGAATACAAGGAATAGGAGGAATAAGAATTCCTGATGAGAAATTTTTATTGGAAATTGAAAAAATATGTAAAAAGCAGAATATAGCATTAATATTGGATGAAGTGCAATCAGGGTATGGAAGAACAGGAAAGTTTTTCTATTTTCAATATTCAGGAATAAAGCCTGATATTATTACTACTGCAAAAGGAATGGGAAATGGTTTCCCTGTTGGCGGTGTTTTAATAAGCAATAAATTTAATTCAGAATATGGCATGATGGGAACTACTTTTGGTGGTAATCATCTTGCATGTGCAGCATCAATTGCTGTTTTAAATGTTATGCAAAGAGAGAATTTAATTGAAAATGCATTAAAAGTTGGTGATTTTTTAATTTCTGAATTAAAGAAAATACCAAAAATTAAAGAAGTTCGTGGTAAAGGATTAATGATTGGGATTGAATTTGAAAGTGATATAAATGAATTCAGGAAGAATTTATTATTTGATTATAAGATATTTACGGGTATATCTGGCAAGAATGTAATCAGGTTATTACCGCCATTATCTTTAAAAAAACAAGAAGCTGAAGAATTTTTAGAGAAATTTAATGTTGCACTTTTAAAAGAAGAAATTATTTATGGTTAAAGAAATAAAAACATACAATAACATATTAGAAACTATTGGTGGTACTCCTTTGGTAAGGATTAATAATTTATCGCCAAAAAAGGAAGTTATAATTTATGCTAAACTGGAAGGTTTTAATCCTACCGGCAGCATTAAAGACCGTATTGCCTTGCATATGATTGAGGATGCTGAGAAAGAAGGGCAATTAGTAAAAGGTAAGACTATTATAGAACCTACATCGGGTAATACCGGAATTGCTTTGGCAATTATAGGGATTGTTAAAGATTACGATGTGGAAATAGTTATGAGTGAGGCTGTTTCGATTGAAAGAAAGAAGATTATTAAAGCCTATGGGGCTAAAGTAGTTTTAACCGATCCAAAACAAGGAACAGATGGGGCAATTAAAAAGGCCAGGGAATTGGTAAAACAGAATCCTGAAAAGTATTTTATGCCCGACCAGTTTTCGAATCACAGTAACTATTTAGCTCACTATCGTGATACAGCATGTGAATTATGGGAACAAACCAATGGCAAATTAGATTATTTGGTTTCTTCATTAGGAACATCAGGAACTATAATGGGTATGAGCCGATATTTAAAAGAAATGGATCCAAATATTAAGATTGTTTGTGCTCATCCTGTTGAAAATCATTATATTCAAGGTTTAAAAAATATGAAAGAAGCAATAGTTCCGGCAATCTACAATCCAAAACGGATTGATGAAACTATTATGATCGAAAGCGAAGAGGCATTTGAGATGGCTAGAAGAATTATAAAAAAAGAAGGTATTTTTGCAGGAATGAGCAGTGGAGCTGCAATGCTTGCTGCATTTCGTGTTGCCCAAAAAATTGATAAAGGAACTATTGTGGTTATTTTTCCGGATAGAGCAGAGAAGTATTTAAGTACCGGATTGTTTAATAGTGATTGAATGTAGTTTGTAGTTTGTGGTTTATATTATAGGTATGTTAAACAACAAACAACAAACCACAAACATTTAATAACTGATAATTATAATTAAAATATAAATAGACAGAATTATTAAACATAAAAATAAAAATAAATGAAACCAACTAAAATAGCCATAATTGGTGCAGGTAATTTAGGTATGGCAATTGCACAAGGATTAGTAAGTTCAGGTAATATACAAAAAAGCGATTTAATACTTGCTGAGAAATCTCAAATGAGGATTCAATCATTGAAAACTTCACAATTCAATGTTATTAATAGTAATAGCGAGGCTGTAAGAAGTTCCGAATTAATTATTATAGCTGTTAAACCACAACATATGCTTGAATTAATTGAAGAAATTAAAGGCTCAATTGATCCTTTAAAGAATATTTTAATTTCTTGTGTTACCGGAATAAGTTCAGATCAAATTTTTACTGTACTCGGATTTAATATGCCTTTATACAGGGTAATGCCTAATACAGGTATTGGGATTCAGGAATCTATGACCTGTATAACTTCTTTTTATACAAGCGATAACCAGGATGAAGAGATTGATGCTATTTTTTCAAAATTGGGCCAGGTTATGTTTATACCGGAACATTTAATGAATGCTGCTACAGTACTGGCAGGTTGTGGTATAGCTTTTGCTTTGAAATTCATTCGGGTTGTTATGCAGGGAGGAATTGAAATTGGTTTTACTCCTGAAATGGCAAAATTAATAGCTGCACAAATTACTAAAGGTGCTGCTGATTTAATCTTAACAACAGGAAAACATCCTGAAACTGAAATTGATAAAGTTACAACACCCGGAGGAATTACAATTACAGGCTTAAACGAGATGGAACATAAAGGTTTTACTTCGGCTATTATTGAAGGATTAATTACTGCTTATATTAAAGTCAACAAATAAAAATATTTTTTATTAGATGTATAAGAAAATTTGCATAAAAATAGGAACAAACGTATTAACTGATGATGACCAAACGCTTAATAAAGAGCGAATTAGTCATCTTGTTGATCAAATTTCAGTTTTAAAAAAACAGGGAAAAGAAATAATACTGGTTTCTTCCGGTGCTGTTGCAGCAGGAAAGCAAATTTT
>JAFGQQ010000240.1 GCA_016935595.1 Bacteroidales bacterium | reverse complement strand
TATCAATTTGGCTTTTAGCAGTATTAATCATCTTGCTGATTAATTCCAGGCTATCTTTTTCCGTCATTGTGTTTTCCATAATAAATAATTTTTTACAAATATAAACTAGTTTATAATATAAACCAAATATATTTCAATTTTTTTATTTTGTTTATAAATAAGTTTTCGATAATGCAATTTCATCGAAATGAAAACATAAATTTTCTTATTTTTGTGCCGTTTAAAAAACACTCATTTATTGAATTCGAAATAATGATAAAATCCAATAACATAAAGCTTGTTTTAGAAGATGGAATTGTACTTGAAGGTAAATCGTTCGGTGCTGAGAAGTCAATTGCAGGCGAGGTGGTTTTTAATACTGCCATGACAGGATACCCCGAAAGCTTAACCGATCCTTCTTATAAAGGACAAATTTTAGTATTAACATATCCATTAATTGGCAACTATGGGGTGCCAGCAGTTGGCGAAGAAAATGGTATGGCAAAATTTTACGAATCGCATAAAATTCATATAAGCGGTTTAGTTATATCCGATTACTCTTATCAATACAGCCATTGGAATGCCGAAGGGAGTTTATCGGATTGGCTTAAATCGGAAAGTATACCCGGAATATTTGGCATTGACACCCGCGAACTCACAAAACATTTACGCGATAAAGGAACCATGCTGGGCAAAATTATTTTTGAGGAAAATGATGTTGACTTTTACGATCCGGGTAAAGTAAACCTGGTTGAACAGGTTAGTGTTAAAGAAAAAAAAGTATACGGAAATGGTAAACATAAAATTTTATTAATTGATTGCGGAGTTAAATATAACATTATCAGATGTTTGTTGAATCGGGACACAACCGTGATAAGGGTACCATGGGATTATGATTTTTCGAAAGAGGATTTTGACGGATTATTTATTTCAAACGGGCCGGGAGACCCAAAACAATGTGAAATAACAGTTGATAATATTCGCAAACAATACAGTAAAGATAAGCCTATTATGGGAATTTGCCTTGGAAACCAGTTAATGGGACTGGCAGCCGGAGGAGATACATATAAGTTAAAATTTGGCCACAGGAGCCATAACCAGCCGGTTATTCAGGTAGGAACAAATAAAGCCTATATAACCTCACAAAATCATGGGTATGCCGTTGATAATAAAACTATTGAAGGAGAATGGGAACCCTTATTTGTTAATATTAACGACGAAACTAACGAAGGCGTAAAACATAAAACCAAACCGTTTTTTTCTACCCAATTTCATCCTGAAGCCTCAAGCGGGCCAACGGATACAGCTTTTTTATTCGACCAGTTTATAGAATTAATTAATAATTCAAAAAAGAAATAAAACTTTTTCGGCTTTTAGAAATGAAAAAAGGGAATTGAAACGAATTTCAATTCCCTTTTTTAGTGTTTATTTAACAAATTAATAACTTAATTCTAAATTAAAAGTTAAAATTTCACCGGCATCTGTGCCTCCAAAATCGGCATCGGCCAACTCACCTTTTGTATACTTCCCGTCTCCATCTTCATCATTAAACACAACAAGGGAATAATTCTCATACGATGAAATGGTAACAGTAAAAATAACCGATTCATCATCTACATTAACATCTTTTGTTTCAAGGGCTGCTACGCTATAATCATCATCGCTGGCAAAACTTAAAGCTCCTTCATAAAGAGAAGCTTTCCAGTCATCTGAAAGAACAATACCGTCAACATCTTCCCATGAAAGGTTAGCGCTAATTTCAGTTTCTTTTTTACACGACCATGCTAAAAAAACTACGGCAATTAAGCCAAAAACAAACAATCTTCTCATAATAAATAATTTAAATTAGTAAATATGTAAATAATATAATTAATCGATAATAAAATCCCTAACGATTTTTTCGATAAAAAGTTCCTTTATCCAACCTTTATTTCCATCGCTTAATTTAATTTCAACCCAAATATCAAGTTTATCGGTAACAAAAACCTTTGTCCCTTCATGCACAACAAATAAATCTGTACCTGTGTCATCGGGAGTGCTTTTTGCCGTTACCGAAGGGGCTAAAACAATTGCAGCATTGTTTTTTAAATACAAATTTCTATTCCTTGATGATAAGCTAAATGACGTTAAAGAAATAATAAGTGTTATTATACCAACCCAAAAAGAGACTTTTTTTATAGATATCTTTTTAGTAAAAAGATAAACTAAAAACAAAATCAGGAATACCACAAAACATATAATACTTATAAGTGCCCATTTATTTGAGTGGGTTAACTGCGCCAAATTGTTGAGCCAAACTATAAAAAACAAAGGAGGAATAGCCTCAAGTTTGTCAATAGTGTTGGCATTTGCCAGTTCCAAATTGTATTTTATATCCTCGTCATTCGGTTTTAATAATAATGCCCGTTCATAATTGAGAATGGCTTTAGGCAGGTTTTTTAATTTAAAATAAGAGTTACCGAGGTTATAATATATCTCATACGATTCGTAACCCGACAAAATTATTGCCTCGTATTTTAATGCAGCTTGTTCATATTTTTTTTCGGAATAGGCAATATTTGCACTGTCGAATAATTCGGCATGTCGGGCAAAAACAGATAAAGGAAATAAAACCAATAATAGTATTGCAAAATATTTCATCATAGTTATTTTATCAGGTTTTCGAGTTTACTGATTATAGTTATGGCCTTTTTATACGATTCATCCATTTGATAACCTTCAACAGGCGGGGCAAATCTTGCAAACTCGCAGTTATCGATTAAATTAATCAATTTGTTTTTAATTTCATCCTGCAGGTTATGTTTGCTCAATGATTCAATTGCAGTATCTTTCGATAATGCAGATAGAGGAATTGTAAGTTTATCGCTTAAATAGCCCCAAATTGCCTTAACAATTTCTTCGTAAAACTTATCTTTATTATTCTCTTTTAAATATTGTAATGCCGTTTTGAGCCTTTTCCTGGCCAGTTTATTTGCCTTTTTATTTTTAACCCTTTGAATGTTTGCATTTTGTTTAATCCGGTTTTTCCATGCAAATACAATTATTATAAAAACAATTAGTGAAACAGCATACAATAAAAAAAACTGTTTTGAACCAAACAAAAAAACATTTATTGGATAAGGTTTTATTTTATTCGTTTTAATATACCTGATATCTTTTCCGAAAAATTTAACATCTTCTTTTGATAAACCAGATACAATAACCTGTTCCTGGTTGCCTGTGCCTCTTTCGACAGAAATATTAAATTTAGGTGAATTAATTGCTTTATATTGTCTTGAATTAATATCGAAATAGTTAAAAGAAAATGTTGGGATGGAATACTCGCCAGCATGACGCGGTATCATAAGGTATTCAAATGTTTTCGAACCAGTTAGTCCATTTGTTGAAGCCTTTGCATTAACATTAACCTTTGGATCATAAACCTCAAAATCGTGGGGAAATTGAATTTTTGGAGGATCGATGAACTTAAGGTTTCCATTTCCATTAATTGTAACTTTAAGTGTAATAGCATCATTTTCTTTGACTTTATTATTATTTAAAGATGCATTGAAATTAAAAGTGCCAACAGCTCCTGAAAAATCGCCAGGTTTACCATCGGGTAATGGCTTTACATATATTTTAACCGGTTGGCTTTTTACTACTTTTTTTACCGATTGGTATGAACCAAAAAAGTCATCGAAAACACTGTATGATTTACGGTTAACCCTAACATTGTAAATAACCTCCCATTCAAATGGTTCAATAGTAATTTCGCCGGTTATTTGAGGAATAAGTACAGCTTTTTTGAATAAAACAGTTCTGAATGTTTGACCGTTAATTACTTCAGTTTTAAATGAAACATTTCCAATATCGATGTCTTCAACAATAAAGCCATCAAACTTCGGAATAACCGGGTCAGCATAATTTGCAATATCGTATTTCGAATAAAACTTTACTGAAGCAATAATAGCCTCGCCCTGATAAACATTCTTTTTATTTAATGAAACTTCGGCAAAAATCTCTGAATTATCGGCTACATTTACAGCGGCTCCCTGACTCTGCCCTTGTTGAGATGATTGGGCTTTTGGCTGGGAGGGCATATTTGCAACCTCTATTATAACTTCATTTGATTGATATGTTTCCTTGTCAATTGCAATTGATGCCGGCGGAATTGTAAATTTCCCTTCTTTATTAGCCTGAAGAATGTATGTATAGGTGAAAGAATAACTCTGGGTCATTTGCCCGTTAACAATTTGTACACTGCTTGAGCTTGACTGGCTTGGGCCGGCTAAAACATCAAAATCAACAATGTTTGGAGGAAAAAATTTTTTAGGTTTGGCATTTAAGGAATATGTTAGCTGAAATTGTTGTCCTGTTTTCACCGAGCCTGGAGCTGAAGCAGTAAACTTAATATCATCGGCAAAACAGTAAAGGCAGGATATAAGTAATATGAGAAATACTATTTTTTTCATTTTTAATTAATTATCAAAAATAAACATTTTACCAGTTTTTTAAAACCCTAACCTGTTGGCTTTTTGCTTTCTCGCGATCTACTTT
>JAFGQQ010000239.1 GCA_016935595.1 Bacteroidales bacterium | reverse complement strand
TAGAGTTTTATTTAAATGAGTATAAATTTGTAGTTCAAGATAATTTGAACCCGTATTCTCAAAAAGCTAAATTAAATATTTTTAATAAAAGCTCGAATTTTGTTACATCGCTAAATCCATTCGGGTTTTTTTACAAAGATTCTCTCTTTTCAATTTCAGTTAAACCTATTTGGGGCATTAATTTTTGGATGAATGATAGCGGTAACGTAACACATACCTGGGGAGGAGCGGAATTAAAAGCAGGAGTTGGGAAACATGTGGGATTTTACGCCAGCTTAAGAGATAACCATATAAATAAGGTTCTTGCCGAACCCGGTTATTATACCCAATTAAAAGGCGGTGCTTATCAACATAACAAGAATGCCATAATAGGGGCTGATTTTAACGAAATGATTGGAGGTATTATTTTATCCTGGAACTGGGGCGAAATAGGGCTTGTTAAAGATAATATAATCTGGGGGGACAATTATAACGGGGCAAATATACTTTCAGGAAGGACACCTTCATTTCCAATGATAAAGTTTCACATAAACCCTGCAAAATGGTTCGATTTTAATTATTTTCATGGCTGGCTGGTTTCGGAAGTGATTGATAGTTCAAGGCTTTATGTTGCATCAGATGGCAAATACCGTAAAACATACATCAACAAATATATGGCTGGCAATATGTTTACTTTATCACCTTTTAAAGGGGTAAACATTTCTTTAGGGAACTCGATTATTTACAGCGATATGGATTTAAATCCAGCATACCTTATCCCGTTTATGTTTTATAAATCTATCGATCATACATTAAACCATTCTATCGATAACCAGAATTCTCAACTATTTGGAAATATAAGCCTGCGGGCAATTAAGCACTTTCATATATATAGTTCGCTTTTTATTGATGAACTGAATTTTTCTCGCATTTTTAATGATACTTTGCATAATTTCTATAGTTTTAAAATCGGATCAAGGCTTTCAAATTGGCCGATAAGAAACATCTCTATAACTGGAGAGTTTACACGCACCTCTCCTCTTACTTTCCAGCACAGGCTTGAAACCTTGTCTTTTGAATCCAATCAATTTAATTTAGGCCATTATTTAACTGATAATTCTCAGGAATTGTTTGCTCAAATTAGGATTAAACCTTTTAAAAAAACAAATTTATCGGTTTCGTATTTAATGGCTAAACATGGTAATATTTATGAATACAGGTTAATTACAGGACGCGATGTAACAGCTAATCCAGTATTAAAAGATATAACATGGGAAAATGAGAGTATCACATTTAAATGCAGTTATGAATTTTTAAATAACTCCTATCTCCGTATTGAATATTATATCAGTAATATTCAGGGCCATGATGTTGATGGAAAAAGCGCTGAATATTATTTAGATTTATTTACCCCTGAATATTTGCAGGGAAAACAAAACACCCTGTTAGTTGGATTTAATTTTGGCTTCTAAATTATTCCCTGGCTGCTTTTATAAATGCTTTAATATTTTCGGTCGAAACATTAGGCGGCATGCCTCCACCACAGGACAAAATAAAATGAGATTTGTCTTTTAGATCATTCAGCAATTCCTTTACAGCTTTGGTAACCTCCTGCGCGGTTCCGATTGCCAAAACATCACGCGGCGGAATGTTGCCTAAAATTGTAGTATTATTCAATGTGGCTTCTTTAAGTTGGTTTATTGTCATGTGTATACCCGGATTATAAAAATTAATGCCAGCTTCAGGATAATATTTTACCGATACCGTGCAGTCTGCATCATTGTGGAAAAATTTAACAGGTAAATCCACGTCATACAACTCTTTTAAATAGGGCAGGCCAAATTCTTTAAATTCGTCTTCGCCAACAAAACCAACAATATCATCAAGCATCATAATTCCTTCAATAGTTGGAATTGCTTTTCTTTGCAATTCATGCCAGGATTTAAGAAAATCGGTGATAATACGTAGTAATTTATGTGTCCTGTCAGGGTCCATCATTATTGCAGTTAAAAATTCGGTTGTTCCCATCAAAAATGATGCAATGTTTAACGGGCCACGTGAAACTGAAAATTTTATTTTATGTCCTGCAGATTCAATTTTTGGACGTGCCTGGACTAAACGGTTTAGCATAAATGGCAAAAGGCCGTCAGTTTCAGGATTTGGTACTGTGATATTATCAATGTCTTCGATAGTATTTATTGTCTTTTCTGCAAAAGGGAATTCATTTTTCCAAAAAACACATTTAGCGCCAAAGGCAGACGGTTCGGTACACATACCATATTCGCTCCAGAAGCCAGGCAAAAACATTACATCGTGAAAAGTATCAATAGCTTTTAAGTTAGCTTTTAACCAAAGTTCATCGTTCGTAAAATAATCTAAAATGCTTATTCCATACCAGTTTGGTAACCACGGACAATCAATTATAAATCCAATTGGGATTTCTTTTTTTGTTTCCCCGTTTATTACAGAAATCAAGTCTTTCCATTGTTTGTCAGTCATATCTTTAAAGAGTTTAATTAAATTTATTTTTGGGGTTTAAATATACTTCATATTTTTTTATGAAGACAAATCAAAAGTAAAAATATGTATTTTAAATTGAAATAGTTATTTTTACGGCCAAATTGAAAAAATATGAATGAAATACTTGATAAATTAATAGTTTGCATTGAATTCGGAAAAGTAAATAAACAAGCACCTTATCCACCAAACTTAAAAGACCAGGATGGTGCAGATGAATTGACAAAACAGGCACTTGAACAGGGAATTAGCGCAACATCGATTTTAAATGATGCCTTAGTTGTTGGTATGGAAAGGGTAGGGCAGAAGTTTGCAGAAAAGAAAATATTTATACCCCAGATGTTAATGTCGGCAAAAGCTATGAATGCCGCAATTGAACATTTAAAGCCTTTCTTTAGTTCGGGTGAGCTGGCACAAAAAGGTACATTTATTTTAGCTACTGTACAAGGCGATTTACATGATATTGGAAAAAATCTGGTTAAAATGGCAATTGAAGGATCGGGTTGGAAGGTAATTGACCTGGGAGTTGATGTTAAAGCCGATAAAATTATTGAAGCAATAAAAACTCATCCAGATGCTTATATTGGCCTGTCGGCGTTGCTTACTACAACAATGGGAAATATGCAGGATACCGTTGCAAAATTAAAAAGTGAATATCCAAATAATAAAGTCTTAATTGGAGGGGCTCCGGTTACTAATGATTTTTGTCAGAAAATAGGGGCCGATTTTTATTCACCCGATCCACAAGGAGCAGTAAAATATTTAAAAGAGCAAATTGGATAGTTAATTTTTACATATTTCAAAAATATCTTTCACCTTTGCTACTTCAAATAATTCCAGTACGTCTGGGTCAATATTCCGGAAACTTAGCGAGCACCCGTTTTCTTTTGCCGAATTATAAATATATAACAAAACGGTAAAACCGGTTGTATCAATAAATTTAATTCCTTGTAAGTCTAAAATTAACCTGCTTCCGGGTTGGTTTACAAATTTTGTAAGAATATCTTTAACTTCTTCGGATATAAATAAATTAATACGGTTTATTTCTTTATTAAATGAAATAATGTAATTATTGTTTTCTTTTGCTACCTGAAGCATACCTAATTTAGTATAAGTCATTTGGGATTGCAAAATAAAAGTGAATATTTATATATGAAATGTTTTTTTTCTTTTGTTATCAACAATATGAAGTTAATTACTTATCTTTTTTTATAAGAAGGTTTAATTCGTTTAATTGTTTATCGGCTATTTTAGACGGTGAATCGATCATTACGTCGCGTCCGGAATTGTTTTTTGGAAATGCAATCACATCGCGTATTGAGTCTATTCCGGCAAAAAGTGAAACCAGCCTGTCAAATCCAAATGCAATTCCCCCGTGTGGTGGTGCCCCGTATTTAAATGCATTCATAAGAAATCCAAACTGATATACAGCTTCTTCTTTTGTAAAACCCAATGTGTCAAACATTTTTTGTTGTAATTCAGAATTGTGAATCCGGATAGAACCTCCCCCGATTTCAATTCCATTTATTACAAGGTCGTATGCATTAGCGCGTATTTCGCCGGGACTGGAATCGAACAGATGTATATCATCAGGGTTGGGTGAAGTGAACGGATGGTGCATTGCAAAAAACCGTTTTTCTTCTTCATCCCATTCAAGTAAGGGGAAATCAACTACCCATAAAGGACTGAAAGTGCCTTTTTTTCTCAATCCCAAAAGGTTTCCCATTTCGAGCCGGAGTTCGTTTAAAGCATTTAATGTTTGCTTTTTATTTCCTGCGAGTATTAATATTAAATCGCCCGGTTTGGCTTCGGTAATATTTGACCAGTTTTTTAAATCAACGGCATTATAAAAACTATCGACCGAAGATTTAAATGTGCCGTCAATATTGCATTTTACATATACCAAACCTTTAGCTCCTATTTGAGGTTTTTGTACAAATGTGGTTAAATTATCGAGTTGTTTTCTTGAGTATTCTGAGCAGCCTTCTGCGATTATTGCACCTATATATTCAGCATTATCAAAAACTTTAAAACCTTTTCCTTTAACAATGGATGAAATATCTTTAAATTTCATCCCAAAACGAATATCCGGTTTATCCGAACCGTAATTCTCAATTGCGTCAGCATAACTCATCTGTGGAAAGCTTCCGTTAAAATCAAGATTTAATACTTTTTTAAAAAGATGTTTTGTTAGTCCCTCAAAAGTTTTTAAAATATCATGTCTTTCAACAAATGACATCTCACAATCGATTTGTGTAAACTCTGGCTGACGGTCGGCACGTAAGTCTTCATCCCTGAAACATTTAACAATCTGAAAATATTTATCAAACCCGGCTACCATTAATAATTGTTTAAAAGTCTGGGGTGATTGGGGTAATGCGTAAAACTCACCCGGGCTCATGCGCGAAGGGACAACAAAATCTCTTGCTCCTTCGGGTGTTGATTTTATTAAAACAGGGGTCTCAACTTCGATAAATCCATTCGAGCTCAAATAATTGCGGGTTTCTATGGCCATTTTGTGGCGCAATTCAAGATTTTTTCGTACAACTTCTCTTCGTAAATCAATATACCGGTATTTCATTCTTAATTCGTCACCTCCATCGGTTTCTGTTTCAACTGTAAAAGGAGGAATTTCAGAGGGGTTTAAAACAGTAACTTTTTCAACTAATATTTCAATATCACCCGTAGGAATATTTTTATTTTTATTCGACCGTTCAAGTGTTTTTCCTTCAACCTGGATTACAAATTCACGGCCTAAGGAGTTTGCAGTTATAGTCAATTCTTTTTTTATGTTTTCGTCAAAAAACAATTGGGTAATGCCATAACGGTCGCGTAAATCAATAAACGTTATAGTGCCAAATTTTCTTATCCTTTGCACCCATCCGGCAAGAGTAACATGTTTATTTACATCAGATATTCTGAGCTCTCCACAAGTATGTGTCCGATACATCTTATTTGAATTAGAATTAAATAATGATTAAAAAATAAGTTTCAAAAATACTTTATTTCAATTAAATCGGGTACTGTAACACAAACTATTTTATTTAAATTTACCCACAATTTAAACAGTATGGATAATATATTTACAGATGAATACTTTATGAAACAGGCGCTTGTTGAGGCAAATAAAGCCTTCGAAAATAACGAAGTGCCTGTTGGGGCTGTTATTGTGGCAAACAATCAGGTGATTGCCAGGGCATATAATTCGGTAGAATTATTGACTGATATTACAGCCCATGCCGAAATACTGGCAATTACAGCAGCATCTAATTTTTTAGGAAGCAAATATTTAAATGATTGTTCTCTTTATGTTACCGTTGAACCTTGCGCAATGTGTGCAGGGGCAATAGCATGG
>JAFGQQ010000238.1 GCA_016935595.1 Bacteroidales bacterium | reverse complement strand
TTGACAGGCAAACAAAATTTCGTAATTTGTACGTATTGACAAGTAAACAAAATATGCAACGGCAACTGCGTCTATGGCGGAACCGTTACCTGCAAGCCGTTTAAAGATTATGATATATTTGCAGCTGATTTGAAAAAAATAAAAATGAATAAACCCAACGCACAAAAGCAAAAGTTTGGCAGCCCGTCCCTGCAGGCATCCCTGCGCTGCCAAACACTTGCTTTTTTTGCTACCCTTTTGATTTTTTGGAGTGCAGATTATAATGCACTTGGACAAATCCCTGAGTTAAAAACACCAGAGAGCTCAAATTTACTACCAAATGGACTAGTTGGGAATATGCCAACAAAACGAGTTGATCCGACTCCAAATTTTCCTAATTATCTTAATGGCAAAAGCATTGAGGAAACAAACTTGGAAATAATAAATAGAGACATAATGCAAGTGAATCAGGCAAAAATAAATAATGATTTAGATGATTATAATCAAAATTTACAAAGACAACAATTGATGAATTTCATTAAATCAAATTATTTGAATGCTTATAATTCAATAAAAGACATGCTTGAAAGAAAAGCACCATTGGATTTAAAAAAAGCTGTTTTTGAAGTTGAACATGCATTTAACAACACTTTTACTTACGAACAATTTGATAAAAGCATACAGCAATTAGTTGACATAATTAATTATCAAAGTGGTAACACTTCAAATAATATTAATTTGAATCTTTCTATTTTAAAGGTTATGTCAGATACCATAAAAATTCCTTTAACAAATAAAGAAATAACATTTACCAGTTATCCCTTTACTTATGATTTTGAAGATTACTATGGAGAAAAAGACTATAACAAAATGTTTGTTTCAAAATTATTGGCAACTCATACAGGACAATGCCATTCAATGCCATTATTACATCTAATCTTAGCACAGGAAATTGGAGCAGAAGCCTATCTGTCATTCTCTCCAAACCATTCATTTATTAAATTTAAAGATGAAAGAGGAACATTTTATAATTATGAAACTACTCAGGGTAAATTAGTATCTAATGAATGGATTATGGGTTCTGGATACATTACAGCAAATGCTATTAAAAACGGGATATTTTTAGATACATTAAATCAAAAACAAGTAGTTGCCTATTGTTTAAATGACCTGGCAATGGGCTACATTAAAATTTTTGGAATGTATGATACTACTTTTATAAATAAATGTACAGATTTATCCTTAAAATATTATCCAACAAAGAATGCATCAGCATATGTTTTAAAAAGCAATATGTACCTAGCCCAATTTATAAAAGTAAAACAGAAATATGGAATAAATAGTCATGAAGAATTATTGAAAAATGAAGAAGCAAAACAATATTGGGAAAAACATGATTATTTGTACAATATGTTAACAGATAAAGGATATAAGAACATTCCAAAAGATTTATATGATCAGTGGCTTGGTTCTGCAAAAGATGTTAAAAGCCTTTTGGATAAAAAACAAGAAAATGGTTCATTATACCAAATTATAAAGTAAATGCGGAAAAGTAGGGTAATTGTTTTTGTGTTATTAGTAAGTTTTAAAGGGTTGTTTGGACAAATAAACAACCAAAATCAATATAATATTATAAAACAACAATATATTGAAGCATTTGATGAAATGAAATTGATGTTGAAAGACAGCATCCCTTTAAACTTTAAAAGAGCTGTTTTTCTAAACGAAAATGCATATTATGAAGGAAATCTTGATTATGAAAAATACATACAGTTAATAGATTTTTACGTTTTTGTTATAAACAGTTATATTAAGGCAAATCCCCTTCCATATAAAGGTACTGATTACGATATTGTTTCTAGAAACTACGGTATTTATAAATTTATGACAGATACAATCTGGCTTACAAAAGATACGGCAATTCATTATCCTTATAAATACAATTTTGAAGATTATGCAGGAGAAAAGGACTGGGCGAGCATGTATGTTACAACGCTTATAGAAACAGGAAAAGGAAATTGTCATTCAATGCCATTTCTTTATAAAATACTTGCAGAAGAATTGGGGGCAGATGCATATTTATCTTTAGCTCCTTATCACATGTATATAAAATCAAAAAGCGAAAAAACAGGATGGTACAATACTGAACTTACCAATGGAATGTTTCCTGTAGATGCATGGGTGGCTGCTTCTGGATATGTTTCATTAGAGGCTATGCAAAATGGAATTTATATGGATACGCTTGGATTAAAACAATCTATTGCATTTTGCATATACGACTTAGCAAAAGGATGTGAAAAGAAACTGGGATTTAAAGAATTTCCATTCATTTTTGATTGTTTGGATCTAGCATTGAAATATTATCCGAATTTTATCAATGCGATGATATATAAAGCTGAATGCTTAAAGAAACGATTTGATATTTATATGGAGTTATATGAAGCAAATGATTTCAATGATATTCTGGATATTGAAGAACCAAAAACGATATTTACCGAAATGGAAAATTTGTATGTTGAAATATTAAATCTTGGATTTAGAGAGATGCCACCTAAGATGTATAAAGAGTGGATAAATTCTTTAAAAGAAAATAAAACCAAATATCAGAATAACAAAATTTTAATTATTTTTAACCAAAATTAATCCGTTATGAAAAGAGTTATTCTATGCTTTTATACTTTGGCTTTAGTTAGCCAAATCATTGCACAAAATCCAAATCAAAAAGTAAATATCAATAACAATAAAGTTGATTATTTAACCTTAAGCGATGGAAGGTACGATGAATTTCATAGTTACAATAAATATGAAAGGGTTGGCTCAGCTATAATTGATATGGAAACCAACAAAATTGTACGTTTTATTGAAAATGAT
Source organism: Bacteroidales bacterium (assembly GCA_016935595.1). Next base: position 2,654 of record JAFGQQ010000238.1, on the reverse strand, counting down.
TCAGTCATTGACCCAGGTATGTATGAAATGGACATGACTACTCGATTCTTAACCATTGATCCTTTAGCTGAGAAATACGTTGAAATGAATCCCTATGGATATTGTGCAAATAATCCTATTCTATTTGTTGATCCTGATGGTATGCGAATTGATGTTTCACAATTATATAAAAAAGATGATGATGGTAATTATATATATAATGAGCTTGTAACAGCATTTGAAAATTTTGCTAAATCTGATGAAGGTATTGAATTTCTAGCAAAATTTGCTGAAGAGGGGCAAGTTATCGCAGGTCATACATATGATAATAGTGGTGAATATCATGAGGGTGGTGTTGATCTTAGTTATGGTGCAAAAGAATTAAAAAATGATGATGGTTCATATAGCACAGCAAATGGAGAAACTGAAAAACCTACTATAGTTAATGGCAGAGGTCAAATTTCAATATTTATGAATACAGGTCCCAATGTCAAAGCTAGACAAGAGTATTTCAGTGTTATGCATAGCAAGTCACCCTCTGGTGATGATGTATTAAATACATATAATAAATATATATATAGTGCCACAAGAACCTGGACTCATGAATCATTTATACATGGTAATTATTATGCAGGTGATTATTTAGATGATAAATCGTTTAACTTATCTAATGTTAGAGGCACATTATCTGGTAATCCACATCATTACCAAGCCAGATTTGATCCAAACAGTTTGATGAGAACCAAAGGTCATAGTTTAATGTTTAAAATGAATCAAAAGTATAAACAATTTAATACTGCCCAAGGAGTTGTAGATGATATCTGGAATTTTAAATATTAAATTTTATATTTTATTTATTACTTTTTCATTTTTCACATTACTTAGTTGTAATTGTAAAAATGATTACTCTATTAAATATAAAATAATTCATGTAAATAATGAAGATGTAAAGTATTTTGAATTATCATATAACTTAATTAAACAATATTTATTCAAAATAAATTATATAACTAATGTAGTAGATACTTCTTTTTTAATTAAAATAAATAATGAAGGTATTTATACTTGTGGTTCAGAATTTACAAATTGCGAATTATCACATTCGTTTATTGATAGTAATTTGATTCTTAAATCCAATTTCAGAAATTACTTTTTACCTTTTTTTTCTACTGATACTCGTTTTATTGGTGAAAAAACTTATACTATTGATCGAGATAAGTTTAAAGTTTATAGATTCAAAGAAGATGTCCTTCAAAGTTCAAATTCAATAAAGTATAGTTATTATTTAATAAATTTTGGATTTATATATTATTATGATTTTTATGAAGAGTATTACTTTGAAGTTAATGAATTCAAAGGAAATAGTAATTATAAAATATCAGATATTAAAAAACTTATAAATCTTTTAGTGAATGATAGCACATTCTTTGTGCTACCTGAAGTAATTTCACCTCCAACGCCATAGAAATATAATATTTGGTTATTACTTATATTTAATAAACATTCATTTCTTATATTGTTCAATAAATAAAATATTATATCTTGCACTAAAAAATTAAGTTATGAAAACAATTAATTTTCTTTTGTCAATCATTTTACTCAGTACTAACATTTATTCTCAAAATTCTCAAAGTAAGCTTAAAGTAAATGAATTTGAACTGCCATACCTTACTTTAAGCGATGGCAGATATGATGAAATTCATCAGTACAATAATTTTGAGAGAGTAGGTTCAGCTATTATTGATATGAAAACTCATAAAGTTATTAGATTTGTTAATAAAGATTCTATTCAGGATGTTGGAATGTACGAAATGGATATGACTACCCGGTTTTTAACTATTGATCCTTTAGCTGAAAAATACGTTCAATTGAATCCTTATGGTTATTGTGCTAATAATCCTATTCTGTTTATTGATCCAAATGGAGAAGAAATTTGGATATATTATGGAGAAGATAATGCTAACAGAGTTCGTTATGAAAATGGGAATTTATATGATGTAGATGGGAATCAAGTTACTGTTAATGATATTGGAAACGATTATGTTTCATCGGTTGTTGGATCACTTGGAGAATTAGGAGGAACAAAAACAGGTGAATGGTTAGTTGGGGAGCTTCAGAATACAGATTTAAAATATAATATTAGTTATGGCGAGGAAAATACCGCAAATCCAAATTTTAATGACATAAAAACTGAAGATGGAGTAACCAGTTCTGGTGGAAATATTACATATAATGGTGATGGCTTTATTAGTTTGGGTCATGAAATGGCTCATGGTTTTGATATGAAAATGGGATATAGCTTAGATATGTCCGAAATCCTTGATGGAATACCCCTTAGAGAAAGGAGAGCTTGCCATATAGAAAATATTTTAAGATCAGAAAATGAAATGCCTTTAAGACAATACTATTTTTCAGATGATCCTTCAAAATCAAATAATCCCCCATTACTTAATGCTCAAGGCAGAGAGATTATTCATAACTATGATTATAGTAACCCAAACGTGGAAAGAAATTATAAAACAAGAGTTATGAACACTTTATTTCCTTTAAAACCGATACAGAAACCAATACAAATCCCAACAGTAAAATAGAATAGTATGTCTTTAAAAAATATTTCTATATTATTTTTAATCATTTTATTTTCTTTTTTTAATTTAAAAAATGATATTATTGAA
>JAFGQQ010000237.1 GCA_016935595.1 Bacteroidales bacterium | reverse complement strand
TTTTTTGATTTTTCTCTTAACGATCCGGCATGATATATAAATACAATATTTTTAGTATGATCTTTTAAATATTCAATTAATTTTTTATAAGTGCCAGTATCTATACCGGTAATATCTGTTACCATTTCATTATCGAAAGGGGCAACCATTTTTTTTAATTTTTCCAAACCTGCTTGTTCTAAATCCGATACTTCTTTTATTATTCCATTTAACAAAACAGTGTTAGTGGCTTTTTTACTATCTACCCATAAATCGGTAAATTTAGTCAGTTTAATTTCCGAAGAGTTTATTAAAATCAGTTTTGCACCTTTTTTTTGAGCTTTTTTAATTTTTAATTCGATTAATAAATTTTCTTCAGAAAGGGCAGAGTTAATAACAACAATTATATCGGCCTTTTCAATATCGTTTAATGATATAGTTGATACAGTTACACCAGTAAGATCATCGAGGCTGCTTAAATCGTATTCTTGATTAAATGTAGTAAAACTTGATATATTATTTGTATGTAAAGCTATACGTGCAAATTTTTGAAGCAGGTAAAGTTCTTCATTTGCCCATTTTGGTGAACCAAAGACTGCTATTGAATCTCTGCCGTATTTTTTAATAATTTCTTTTAATCTTTTTGCCATAAAGCTTATTGCTTCGTCTTGCGTGGTTTTTTTTAGTTCTCCGTTTTCTTTTACTGAAGGAAATTCCAATTTTAAATTTTCCGTTAAGTACCTGTGCCCGAATTTTCCTTTTATACATAAATATCCGTTGTTTTTAGTGTTTAATATTTCCCTTGTGTTATTGGAAACATAAATAATATCATCGTCAATAATTTTAAAATTTAGTGAACACCCCAACGAGCAAAAATTACAAATTGATATATGATTGGTTTTGGGTAATGTTCCTAATACTTTAAAAGGATATTTTTCGCTTATTGCACCTGTTGGACAAACATCAATACAGTTACCGCACGAAATGCAATTAGTTTCAATTAAAGGTTTTTCCATGGCAGGTTTAACAACGGCTTTAAATCCCCTGTTGATAAATCCTAATGCAGAAACTTTTAATATTTCCGAACATGTTCTTACACATTTTCCGCAATTAATGCATTTATTAGGATCAAGTTTAATAAACGGGTGACTGTCATCTATTTTAAATTTTCTAACATCACCAATATAATCAGATATATCGATGTGATAGTCGTTGGCATATTTTATAAGTTCACAATCATAATATTCGGAACAGCCACACTCGAGACACCTTAATGTTTCATTTTCTGCCTGTACTTCGTTCAACCCAAGTTCGACTTCTTTAAAATTATTTATTCTTTCATTTATTGGCAATTCCGGCATTTTTATCCGTTTTATTTTTTCAAGATGACTGTATTCATTTGGAGATATTTTAGTTAATTTATGTTTAAAACTGTAAAATTTACCATTTTTATTTGCTGCTTTACCAGTTTTTATATAGCTGTTAATGGCAATTGCAGCCTTTTTCCCCTGACCAATAGCATTTACTGCGGTTAATGGACCTGAAACAACATCGCCTGCGGCAAATACTCCGTGTATTGATGTTTCATAAGTAGTTTCATTTACACAAATTGTTCCCCATTTTTCCAATTTGCAATTATTTTCATGAACAATAAAAGAATTATCAACTTGCTGCCCGATAGCGCTTATAAGATAATCGCAATGAATAATGAATTCAGAGCCTTTTATTTCTATAGGCCGTGGCCTTTCGCCGGGAACTTCCTCCAGTCTCATTTTATAACACACGATTCCCTTTATTTTATTGTTTTCAGAGATGATTGATTTTGGATTGGTTAGAAATAAAATTTCTACGCCTTCTTTTTGAGCTGCTTCAACTTCGGCAAAATGTGCAGGCATTTCTTTTATTGACCTTCTGTATACAATTTTTACCTTGCTGGCACCACATCTTAATGAAGTTCTTGCAGCATCAATTGCTGTGTTTCCTCCTCCAACAACAATAACAATTCCATCGAGATTTATATTACCATGTATTTCAAATTCCCTGAGAAAATCAATGCCTGTATAAATTCCTTTAATTGTGTCTTCACCTTCTATTCTCATTTTGCTAGCTTTGTGAGCGCCTGCGCCTAGAAAGACAGAATCAAATCCTTGTTTTTTTAAGTCGTCTAAAGTAAAATCCTTTCCCATTTCAGCATTGTTTTTCACTTTTGCTCCCAAATCGGTAATCCACTTTATCTCTTCATCAAGTGTAGCTTTAGGAAGTCTGTATTCAGGAATTCCATACCTAAGCATGCCTCCCAGTTTAGGTAATTTTTCAAAGATAGTTACCTGGTATCCTTCAAGCAAAAGATAATATGCACAAGTTAGACCTGCTGGACCTCCTCCAATAATAGCAATTTTATTTTTCTTTTTCTCTTTTATTTCGGGTTTCCAATAAGTCCCTTCTTTATCAGCCACAAACCTTTTTAAAGAATTTACAGAAACGGGATCATCAAGCAAACATCGTCTGCAATTATCTTCGCAATTCCTTACACATACCCGGCCTATTGATAATGGTAAAGGATTGCTTTCCTTAATAAGTTTTAGTGCTTCTTTGTATTTACCTATTGAAATGAGCGCAATATATCCCTGTGCGTCAACATTTGCCGGACAATTATTAATACAGGGCCCTATACAATCGGCATAATGATTTGATAATAAAAGCTCAAGAGCAGTTTTTCGTGAATTTATAATTTTATCATTTTTTGTAATAATATCCATGCCATCATTAACCGGGGTAGAGCAGGAGGGAACAAGTTTATTTAATCCCTTTACTTCAACAACACA
>JAFGQQ010000236.1 GCA_016935595.1 Bacteroidales bacterium | reverse complement strand
TATTAATAAACGGTGGCCCTATTTCCCTTGCAGGCACTGAAAATAAAGCCGAAGCAATTGTTGAAGCTTGGTATGCAGGAGAACTTGGTGGTAAAGCTATTGCCGATGTTTTATTCGGTGATGTTAATCCCGGAGGCAAACTTCCCGAAACATTTTACGCATCAACGAAACAACTCCCTCCTATGTCGGATTACGATATTATAAATAATCCACGCACCTACATGTATTTTGATCAACCGGTCTTATATCCATTCGGGCACGGATTATCATACACTCAGTTTGAATACAGTAATTTAAAATTTAGCTCTGATAAAATTAAAAGAGACAGTGAGATTGAAATACAATTTGAAATTCAGAATGTTGGTGAATTAAAAGGTGACGAAGTTGCTCAGATATATGCACATAGTAATACAGCTTCTATAATAGTACCTATTAATCAATTAAAAAGGTTTCAAAGGCTTACACTTTCTCCGGGAGAGAAGAGAACACTTACATTTAAAATACCGGCATCTGAATTTTCTTTTTATGATAACAAAACCAATGATTTTAAAACAGAACCCGGACAGTGGGAAATTCAAATTGGCAGTTCATGTACAGATATCCGATTGAAAAAAACTTTTACAATTATATATTAAGATATAATTTCTTAAAAAAAGATATCTACTATATATAAAAACCATCAAATAATAAATGAGTCATTATGAAAATAAAAACTATTACTTTACTGCTTATTTTATCCTTTTCTATGTTTGCCCAAAAGGCTAAAATCAAAATCGATATTAACAGAACTATTGGGGAAATTGATCCGAAAATTTATGGAGTATTTATGGAGCCTATACAGTTTAATGGAAGAATGTTTGGCTTACCCGATTCCAGCTTCAATACAATGTACGGGAATTTGTACGATCCCTCTTCACCCCTGGCAGATGAGAACGGCTTCAGGAAAGATTATATTGATGCAATGAAAGAGCTTAAAATCACTAATATGCGTTGGCCGGGGGGGAATTACGTTATGGGTTATAACTGGCAGGATGGAATAGGACCTAAAGATCAGCGACCTGCTCGTATAAACCTTGCATGGGGTGGCATTGATAATAATCATGTAGGCACTGATGAATGGATTCAATTAAATAAGGCTATTGGAAGCGAAAATATTGTATGTGTAAATCTTGGTCTTGGTACGATATATGATGCTTGTGACTGGGTTGAATATTGCAATTATAAGAAAGGGACTTATTATTCCGATTTGAGAATAAAAAATGGACATAAAGAATCCTATAATGTTAAAATCTGGGATTTAGGCAACGAAGTCGACGGCTCTCCATGGGAACTAGGCCATAAAGATGCCGACGATTATGTTAAAATTGCCCGTGAAGCTGCAAAGGCGATGAGGGCTGTCGATCATAACATAAAATTTGTAGCATCAGGTTCTTCATACTATGAACCCACCGGACAATGGGTTGAATGGAACAGAAAAGTGCTCACCAGACTTGGAGATATGATTGATTTTATTTCCATACATGGTTATTGGAGTTGGGGAAGTATGCCTGACTATTATACTTACATGGGACAGAGGGCGATGGAGTTCGAAGAAAAGATAAAAGTGCCTGCGGCTGAAATTGAAGTAATAAGAGTAATGAAAGATTTTAAAAATCCAATCTACATTTCATTTGATGAGTGGGGAACTTTTGGGAGAAACTTTCTGTCAGTTTTACCTGTAGGACAATGCCTGAATTCTTTTATACGCCATGCCGATGTTGTTAAAATGTCGAATTTTACCATGCTTACTTCCCTTTTAGGAAGTGACAGGGAAAAAGGGACGTACAAAACGCCACTCTTTTATCTTTATAAATCGTTTTCAAATAATTGTTTAGGTAAATCAATTGACACTTATTTAGAGTGTGATACTTTTAATACAGTAAAATATAAAGGAATTCCTTACCTTGATGTTACAACGGTATACAATAAAGAAATAAATACTGTGTATATCAATGTAATAAACAGGCATAAAGATAAATCCATAAATGCTGATATTATAGCTACATCAGGCTCATATAGCGGAAAAGCTGAAGCAACAATTATAAATAACGAATCGTTAAAAGAACCTTTTGAATTCGATAAACAGGAACAATATATTCCTGCTGTAAAAGAAATTAAAACGGAAAAAAATAAAGTATCATTTTCGTTTCCTGCACATTCGTTTACACAAGTTAAAATAAAAATAAAAACGGAAGATAATTAATTAAAATACTAGTTTTTAATAGACAAAGAATATGAAAAAATATAAATTAAATTTATAATAAAATGAAAGGATTAATTATTAAAGGAATAGGAATTATCATAATTTTACTAGGCTCAATATTGCATTTTAATGCTCAAACGATCACTATCAAAGCAGATTCTGTTTACCAAACAATCAGGGGTTTTGGCGGGATGAGCCATACAACATGGATTAGAGATTTAAATGCGGATAATCGAGAAAAAGCTTTTGGTAATGATCCGGGAGAACTTGGATTAACTATTCTTAGAATACATATAGATCCTAATTCATCGCTATTTTATCGTGAAGTACCAACAGCTTTATACGCGATTGACAAAGGAGCTATTGTTTTTGCTTCTCCATGGGATCCTCCAGCAGAACTACTCGACCCTAACTCAGGAAGTCATAGAATCCCATATGATAACTATGACGAATACGTTACACATTTAAATTCTTTTAATACATATATGGCTGATAGTGGAGTATCACTTTACGCTATTTCTGTTCAAAATGAACCAGATTGGGCAGGTGGTTGGACTAATTGGACATCTGATGAAATGATTACATTTTTGGGAGAATTCGGTCAAAATATTAATAATAGAATAATAGCTCCTGAATCTTATCAATTCAGACGTATATTTACTGATCCGATTTTGAACGATGCTAATGCAGTAGCTAATGTTGATATCGTAGGCGGCCATATTTACGGTGGTGGATTATATGATTATCCTTTAGCACGCGAAAAAGGTAAAGAAGTGTGGATGACAGAACATTATACCAGTAGTGACAGAAGTGCCAATTTATGGCCTGATGCCTTAAATGTAGGAACAGAGATAAACAATTGTATGAAAGCTAATTTTAATGCTTATGTTTGGTGGTACATTCGCCGGTTTTATGGACTTATTACTGACGATGGATTAATTTCTAAACGGGGTTATGTAATGTCTCATTATTCAAAGTTCATACGCCCTGGTGCTGTTAGAGTAGACGCAACTGTAGCTTCAGCAACTGATTTAGATGTGACAGCATATAAAACAGATACTAGTATTGTAATAATAGTAATTAATGAAAATACAACAAGTCAAACCATAAGTTTTACTCTTCAAAATTATTCAATTGATACATTAACTAAATTTACTACATCTGATACTAAAAATGTTGTAAATGATGGAACTTACATAGTATCAAGTAATACTTTCAGTGCCGATGTTGATGCTCAAAGTGTTACTACATTTACTTCATATGCTGGAGATGGAGGAAAACATGGCAATGTTGCTCCAATTGCAAAATTGGGTGATAATATTGTTATTGATGATACTGATGGTAATGGAAAGGAAACCATCATGCTCGATGGCACCGGAAGCAGCGATCAAGACGGTGTAATTACTAATTATTCCTGGTCATTAAATGAAACCCAGGTTGCATGGGAACCTACTTATGAACTGAATGCAAATATCGGTGAACATGAACTCGTCCTGACAGTAACAGATAATGATGGTGCAAGGCATTCCGATACCATAAAAATAACAGTAAATACTTTAAACACTATCGAACTATGGCTTGAAGCCGAATGCGGTCGGGTTGGCTCAACATGGAATGTACATACCGATGCCAATGCCTCGAACGGAAAGTATGTAATGGTACCTGCAGGTATTCAAAGTATTGAAGAAGCTTCCTCAGATACTGCCGATCATATTGTATTCGAATTCGAAATCGAAGAAGCTGGAAAATATAAAGTATGGGGAAGGGCAAATACACCAAATTACGATGATGATTCATTTTGGGCAAAAATGGATAATGGCACATGGGCAAGATGGAATGGAATTCGAGCCTCAGGAGACAACTGGCATTGGGATGTTCTACATAACGATATTATTAATGATGAAGCTATAATTTATGATCTGAATTCCGGTATTCATACACTAACACTATGCTACCGGGAAGATGGCGCAGGACTTGATAAATTGTACCTTACGAATAC
>JAFGQQ010000235.1 GCA_016935595.1 Bacteroidales bacterium | reverse complement strand
TATAAAATTTGTTTAATACAATAAATTTATTATATCTTTGTTAAAAAAATGACTATCAGTCATTATAAAATTAATAATTATGGGTATACATGAACGAAAAGAAAGAGAGAAACTTCAGCGCCGCAATGAAATAATTGACGCAGCTGAAAAGGTATTTTTCACCAAAGGAATTGAAAATGCAACGATGGATGAAGTTGCAGAAGAAGCAGAATTAAGTAAAGGTACTCTTTATTTATATTTTAATAATAAAGAAGATTTGCATTTTGCGATTTGCATGCGGGGATTGGTCATGTTAAAAGAAAAGTTTGAACAGGCAATTTCGAAAAACAACACTGTTTTACATAATCTAGTGCAAATAGGATTGACTTTTGTGAAATTTTCAAAGGAACATTCTGATTATTTTAAGGTTATGTCGCATTTTGAAGGTAAAAACCCGGATGAACGCGAACATCGTTATCAACATACTGAAAAAGACAATGTGATGGATGTAATGGTTAAACTCATAGAACAAGGTAAAAAAGACGGTTCAATACGTAATGATATTAATCCTAATATTATTGCTCATATTCTTTGGGCGCAGACGACAGGCGTCTTACAATTGATGGCAGTTAAAAAATTTCACCTGGAAATGTTTGATATTTCCGAAGAAGATATTATTAAAAGTCATTTCGAAATAGTGGCAAATGGCATACGCCCTGGCGCAGAACCTTTAGATTTAATACAATATTTTAAATAAAACTAATATGAAGAAAAAAATCTCGTTTGTAGCAATATTTACGATTTGCATAACAAGTATAAGCCAACAATCAATTCTTGATGATTACATTAATCTGGCATTGGAAAGTAATTTAGCGCTTCAGCAAAAGCAATCTTCCTACGAAAAAAGTATACAGGCCTTAAAAGAAGCCCGGGGAATGTTTTTTCCTAACATTAGTTTTAATGCACGTTATACAGTTGCAGAAGGAGGGAGGACTATCGAATTTCCGGTTGGTGATATGCTTAATCCGGTATATTTAAACCTGAATGCATTAAATCAAATAAATGGAATTATAAATCCTGCTACTGGTCAAATAGTCCAATATCCCATGATTGAAAACCAGGAATTTCAATTTTACCGTCCAAATGAGCACGAAACGAAAATAAGGCTCGTACAGCCCATTTTAAATAATCAGGTATACTTCAATAATAAAATCAAGAAAGACCTGGTAAATGTCGAGAAAAGTGGATTTGATGCCTATCAGCGACAATTGGTGTTTGAAGTAAAATCAGCTTATTTTCAGTATCTACAAACCAATGAAGTATTGGAATTATTAGAAGCAACAAAAGAACTGTTAGACGAGAACATACGTGTTAACCAAAAACTTTTCGAAAACGATTTAATTACAAAAGATAATATATACCGGTCTGAATCGGAATTAAATAAATTAATGCAATTAAAGGCAGAAGCTTTTAAAAATAATCAAATGGCCAAATCGTATTTTAATTTTTTACTAAATAGAGATTTAGAGTCGGAAATAACTATTGATACAACTATTAATACAAATAAAAACACATTCCTTATTAAAGATTTACAGTACAAAGCTATTTCAGAGAGGGAAGAATTGCATCAACTGGAATATTATTTAAATGTTAATAAAAATATTACCAAATTAAATCAATCAAATGCTCTGCCAACTATTACCGGTATAGTTGACTACGGATATCAGGGTGAAGAATATAAGTTTACTAATGAATATGATTATGTATTGGGATCGGTAGTATTACAATGGGATTTATTTAAAGGGCTTCAAAATAAACGTAAAATTGAACAGTCGAAGATAGACGAAGATATTTTAAGAAATAAATTAGATGAAGTAAAGCAACAAATTAATTTACAAATAGTTAATTCTTATTATGATTTAGAAGCTGCCTTAAAAGCAATAGAAGCCGCCGAATCAATTGTAAATACTACAAACAAAGCATTTGATATCGTAAGAAAAAAGTTTAATCAGGGCCAATCTCCTTTGATTGAATATATTGATGCACGTACGTCCTATACTAATGCGCGGCAAAATTTAATAATTTCAAACTATAATTACCAGTTAAAATATGCCGAATTTGAAAGAATAGCTTGTTTATATAATCTAAATAAATACAAATAATTTATATACTAAAATTTACCAGAAATGAGAACATTTGTTATACCATTATTATTTTTATCCTTTGTATTTTTCTATTCGTGTAAGGAAAAAACGATACAGCATTCCGAAAAACAAGAAACACTTAAAGTTAAAGTACAAAAAGTTGAAGAAATTAAATATTTTAAAAACATAAACTGCATTGGTAGAATAAGTTCAGAAGATGAATTAAAGTTAAGCTTCAAGACAGGAGGAATAATTCAGCAAATAAACGTTATTGAAGGGCAAAAAGTAAAAAAAGGAGAGGTTTTGGCAAAATTGAACCTAAAGGAAATTAATGCAATGGTTGACCAGGCAAAACTTGGTCTTGAAAAAGCAATGCGAGATTTTCAGCGGGTCGAAAATTTATATAATGATAGTGTTGCTACTTTGGAACAGTATCAAAATATGAAATCGGCGCTTGAGCTGGCAAAAACAAATGTTGAAATTGCTAATTTCAACTTAAACTATTCAGTAATAAAAGCCCCTAATAATGGGATTATCTTAAAACAACTGGCAGAGGAAAACGAAATGATTGCGCCTGGTTATCCGGTATTTTTATTCGGTTCGAATGAGAAAAACTGGATTGTTAAAACAAATGTAACTGATAAACAAGTAATTGATTTATCACTCGGAGATAAGGCAAAGATATATACCGATGCATATCCCGATACAATGTTTATTGCTAATATATCTGAAATTGGCTCATTTGCAGACCCTTATACGGGTACATTTGAAGTTGGACTTCAGATAAATAACACTTATTTAAAACTTATATCCGGCTTAATAGTCAGCGTTGAAATAATCCCAAAAAATTACGATTCAGTAATAAAAGTACCATATAGTTCACTACTGGAAGCCGATGAAAATATTGGATATATATATAAACTGAAAAATAAATTGCCAGTTAAGCAAAAGATACATATCCATAAAATACTCGATGATTATATTCTAATATCCAAAGGATTGGAACATGGTGATACAATAATAACAGAAGGTATAAATTACATTAAACCAGGACAGGTGATTGAAATAGTAAATTAACCTATTACTTTTAAAAAATGAAACTTCCAAAACTAGCAATAAATAATTACAATTTTACCTTAGTGGTATTTGTTCTCATGCTGATTGCAGGCGTTATTTCTTTCTTCAATATGCCTCGCACCGAAAATCCCTCTATATATATTCCCGGTACATCTGTAGTTGTCATTTATCCAGGTGCCAGTCCTAATGATTTGGAACAATTAATTGCCATACCCATTGAAGAAGCTGTAAATGAGCTGGATGATATTGAAAGGATCAATACCTACATTCGTGATGGGATTGTTTCTGTAAATATCGAATTTGATTTTAATGTTGTTGCAAAAGAAAAGTATGATGAAGTAGTATCAAAAATTAATAGTATAAAAAGCACCTTGCCTGAAGAAATATTCGACATATATACGGTTCAATGGACAAGTACGGATGTTGAAATATTACAATTGGCTTTAATCTCCGAATCAGCCACATATAGTGAACTGGATAAACTCTCGGAAAGATTGAAGAAAAAAATTGAAAAAGCTTATGGAGTTAAAAAGGTTGAAATACATGCAATACCAGAACAAGAAGTAAGAATTTCAATTAATATGGAAAAAATGGCTTTGATGAACATTAGTCTTGACCATGTAATTAATTCGATTAAAAGCTATAACGCTAATATTCCTGGTGGTGCAATAAAGCTGGCTGATAAAACATTTAATATCAAAACAAGCGGACCATACGAAAATTTAAAAGACATAGAAAATACAGTTGTTCATTCTTTCCAGGGCAAAACAGTTTATTTAAAAAACATTGCTGATATAAGCTTCAAAGATGAAGACCTGAAATACTTTGCACGTTTTAAAGGCAAAAAAGCTGTTTTTGTTACAGTTAAACAAAAAGCCGACCTGAATATCTTTAAAATTATGGATGAAATCAATCCCATTATAGACGAATATCAATCAGGTTTAGATGAAAATGTGCAATTATTCAAAGTATTTGATCAATCCCAGACAGTTGAAAAAAGAATTAACAATTTTCTTTCAAACCTCTCCCAGGGTGTAATTCTAGTAGGGCTGCTTATTCTTTTAACCATCGGATTCAAGTCATCTTTAATAATCATTATCGCCATTCCATTATCTATAATTATGGGACTGGCAATTGTTGATTATATGGGTTATGGCATGCAACAAATATCCGTAGCTGGTTTGGTTATCGCATTAGGATTACTTGTTGATAATTCAATTGTGATGATTGAAAACATTACCAGGTTTATTAAATTGGGGCATAAACCAAAAGAAGCTGCAGTTTTGGGAGCTTCGGAAATAGGATGGCCAATAATTAGTGCTACAATTACTACTATTTTGGCTTTTATTCCTATAATTATGATGCCTAATGAAGCAGGTATGTTCATCCGCAGTTTGCCAGTGACAATTATTGCTACTCTTACTGTATCACTACTTATTGCATTAACACTTTCACCTTTAATTGCAAGCTTAACGATTAAAGCCAAAGATTTTAAAAATAAAACAAATAAAAACATTACAAATTTCACCTCTTACATAAATAAATTCATTGAAGGGCCTTACAGAAAAACTTTAG
>JAFGQQ010000234.1 GCA_016935595.1 Bacteroidales bacterium | reverse complement strand
TGCCGCGAATCTCTGGCCGATGGCATCAAGAGGGCTACGGATATAATGGTTGCAGGCAAAGTGGTTGTGGTTTTAGGTTATGGTGATGTTGGAAAAGGTTCGGCTCAATCGATGAGAGGATTTGGCGCCAGGGTAATTGTTACTGAAATTGATCCGATTTGTGCATTGCAGGCTGCTATGGCAGGATTTGAGGTAACCACTATGGAAGAAGCTCTGAAAGAGGGGAATATTTTTGTAACGGCAACCGGTAATAAGGATGTGATTACCCTTGAACATATGAAACAAATGAAAGACAGGTCAATTGTATGCAATATTGGGCACTTTGATCATGAAATCCAGGTTGAAGCCTTAGAGAAATTTCCGGAAATTAGAAAGATAAATATTAAACCCCAGGTTGATAAGTATATCTTTCCTGATGGTCATTCCATATATTTGTTAGCCGAAGGTCGCCTGGTAAATTTAGGATGTGCTACCGGGCATCCCTCATTTGTAATGAGCAATTCTTTTTCAAATCAGGTACTGGCACAAATTGATTTATGGAAAAACGATTATGAAATTGACGTTTACAGATTGTCAAAGAAACTTGATGAAGAAGTTGCCCGTTTACATCTTGAACAGTTAGGAGTAAAATTAACAAAACTCACAAAAGACCAGGCCGATTATATTGGCGTTCCTGTTGAAGGCCCTTACAAACCAGAACATTACAGATACTAGTAAATATTTAATAAAGGATGCCATCGCTTTTTAATTTTTTCGATGGCATCCTTTTTTTATTTATGCTTTCACCGGATTTGATTTAATTGATTAAAAAGAGAAATCTGGTACCAGACCGGATTATTTCCAATTTTTAATTACAGGATTGAGTTTTAAAAGTTATTTCTTAGGCTGGTATAAAAACCTTTTAATATTTTTCTTTGGGGTTTTCACAAATTCCTCATCATGTATTCTTATTTCGGAAATTTGCATATATTTTGGCAAATCTTTGTTTATCTCATCCCTTATTTCTTTTAATTTATTTTCTAAAGAATCAATATGCTCACTTTTTAAAACATCATCATCAGGATAGATTAATGCAACTAATTTATCGCCTTCCTGAATTACTACCGATTCCATGATAACCGGAATGGTGTTTATTTTTGCTTCAATTTCTTCAGGATAAATATTTTGTCCGCTTGGGCCCAATAACATATTTTTACTTCGTCCCCTGATGAAAATCATATTGTCTTTATCAATAACGCCCAGGTCTCCGGTATGTAACCATCCATCTTCTTCAATCACTTCTTTTGTGGCTTTTTCGTTTTTATAATAACCGTTCATAACATTTTCGCCTTTAACCATTATTTCCCCGTCAATGTTATAAGGATCTTCCGAGTCGATTTTGATTTCAAGATAATTAATGATTTTTCCGGCTGATGTGAATTTTGTAATATCCCAGGGCGAATAGCTGATTAAAGGGCCGCATTCGGTCATGCCATAACCAATTGAAAACGGGAATTTCATTTTTTTAAAGAATAATTCAACTTCCTTATTTAATGCTGCACCGCCAATTACCAGTTCATAAAAATTGCCGCCAAATACTTCATATAGCTTCTTTTTTATTGATTTTAAAATAACCTTATTAAGTACAGGAGTTTTTAACAATACGTTTATAGGAAATTTTTTGATTTTTGGCTGTAATTGTTTTTTATATATTTTTTCAATGATTAACGGAACAGTTAAAATCAAGTGAGGTTTAACTTCTTTAAAAGCAGCAAGAAGCACTTGCGGAGATATGGCTTTTGTTATAAAAGTAATATGGCAGCCGAGTGTAAAAGGAAATAAAAATTCAAAAGCGCAGCCGTACGAATGTGCCAGAGGCAGAAAAGATACAATCTTTTCACTGGCTTTCAAGGGCATGTTATCCTGTGCAAATAGAACATTGGCTACCAGGCTGTTGAATGATAACATTACACCTTTTGAATTACCTGTTGTGCCAGATGTGTAACTTATCAGGGCTAGTTCGTTATTTGAGAATTTTTCAAATTCAATATTTTCTTGCGATAAAGTTCCTTTATATTTTAAAATCTTTGCATGATCAATTTTTTCTTCCGGGATTGTAAAGTTTTCAAATTTTTTATTTTTAGCTTTTACCGAAAAGTCTTTTAGGTTAAATATAACCTGTATTGCTGGTATTTTATTAATATCCAGTCCCTCAGTAGATTCTGCTGCAAATACTAATTTTGAATCGGAATGATTAATTATTTGATGAACAGTGTCGATATGAAAATCATTCAGGATTGGGACAATTACTGCTCCGTAAGTAATAGTTGCTAAAAACACTATAGCCCAATTTCCGCAATTACGGCCTATTAATGCAATTTTATCACCTTTATTAATATTCAATTCCTCGAAAATAACATGCAGGTTAGATATTTTATCCGCAACCTCTTTGTATTTATACGAATCGCCCTGGTAATCGGTAAAAGCAACTATGTTCCAGTTTTTTTTGATGCTTTCCTCAATTAAACTAATAAAGTTCTGCTGAATCATGGTATTATATTTTAATGAATAAAAATACTAAGTAAAATTATAATAGAAAAGCATATTATTAAATTATCGACTGATTTTAAAAAGAATAGAAATTATAATTATTTATTATCACAGGAATATAGAAACATTAATTGTGTTAAACTCTTTTAAGATCATTTTGTTTAATTTATAAATATCATATTACTTTCAAAAGATTAAAATGAATTTTGATATTAAATCTTTAATTTTGCAGCTTATAATAATAGACAATCAATATAAATGACTAGAGCCGCGATTAATAATATAAATAAAGAATTAGCTGGATTTTCAGCTGAAGAAAGTATTGAATATTTTATTAAAAAATATAAAAATAAAATTACTTTTGCCACAAGTCTTGGTGCTGAAGATCAAATCATCACTGAAATCATTTCCAGGATTTCCCCTGCAATTAAGATTTTTACTTTAGATACTGGAAGATTATTTCCCCAGACATATGATTTATTAGACAGGACTAATAAAAAGTTCAATATCAATATTCAGGTTCAGTTTCCCGATTATAATAAGGTTGAGAAAATGGTAAATGAGAAAGGTGTAAACTTATTTTTCGAGAGCATTGAAAACCGGAAATTGTGTTGTAATGTTCGAAAAATTGAACCTTTAAGAAGGGCATTAAAAGGTTATAATGCCTGGATTTCGGGTTTACGAAGGGGACAATCAGACTCAAGATCTAAAACGCAACTTATTGAATGGGACAAAGTTAATGAAATAATTAAAATTAATCCTTTATATAACTGGACAGATGATATGGTTTGGGATTATATCAGAAAAAAGAAAATCCCATATAATCCTTTACATGATAAAGGATATCCGAGTATCGGGTGCCAGCCATGTACAAGGGCAATCTTTCCGGGTGAAGATAACAGGGCTGGCCGTTGGTGGTGGGAAAACACTTATACACGTGAGTGCGGTTTACATAAAAATATGAGTTAATCTTTACTATTGAAAATAAAAGAAAAAAATACCAATTTTTAGGGATTGTACAAATCATTTGAATTATATTAATTCGCAAAATAAAAATCACAATAAAGTATTTTATTCACTACGGCTATGACACTGGAGAATTTGAAGAGTAGGGAAAAGGGTATTATTACTAAAATTAAAGGGAGAGGCGCTTTTAGAAGAAGGATTATGGAGATGGGATTTGTTAAAGGTAAAGAAGTTACTGTTATAAAAAATGCCCCTTTAAAAGATCCGGTTGAATATAAAATAATGGGATACGAAGTATCTCTGCGGCGCACTGAAGCTGATCTTATTGAGGTTATTACTCCGTCCGAATTAAAATTATCTGGTAGTCATTATAATGGAGTAATTGACAACCATAAGATTAGAAAAGCTGCAACTGAAAAAAGTAAAATTATCAATATTGCCCTGGTTGGCAATCCAAATAGCGGTAAAACCACACTTTTTAATTGTATTTCTAAATCGAATGAAAGGGTTGGAAATTATGCAGGGGTTACAATTGATTCAAAAGAGTCAAAAATTTCATTTCAAGAATATAAGTTAAATATAATTGATTTACCCGGAACTTATTCACTTTCGCCATATTCACCCGAAGAGATTTTTGTGCGGAATTATATCCTAAACAAAATGCCCGATGTTGTTATTAATATTGTTGATGCCTCAAACCTTGAGCGGAATTTATACCTGACAACCCAGTTAATTGATATGGATATAAAAATGGTTATTGCCCTGAATATGTATGATGAATTGGATAAAAAAGGGGATGAATTCGATTTTGTTTATTTAGGAAAAATGCTTGGTATACCTATTATTCCAACAGTCTCGTGCAGGTCGAAAGGAATAGACGAACTTTTTATTAAAGCAATTGAGGTATATGAAGATAAAGATCCTAATGTAAGACATGTGCATTTAAATTACGGACCTGAAATTGAACAGTCAATTAATAAAATTCAGGAAATTATTTGGAAAGATAAATCTTTAACCGATAAGGTTTCATCGCGTTTTTTTGCCATAAATCTACTTAAAAAAGACAGGGAAATCGAAAAATATTTATCCGAATCTTCAAATTCTGAAGAAATTAAAAAAACTGCGGACATTGAAATCCAGCGTTTAGAAAATAATTTTTATGAAGATACAGAAACCTTAATCACGGAAGCAAAATACGGATTTATAAATGGAGCTTTAACCGAGACTTTTAAACCTAAACCTGATATTTCAGAAAAATTACCAAAATCATCTAAGATTGACAGGTTTTTAACCCATAAATATTTGGGTTTTCCAATTTTTATTTTCTTTTTATGGATTATGTTTCAGGCAACTTTTTCCTTAGGCGCTTATCCTGTGGAATGGATAGAGTGGCTGGTTAGTCAATTAAGCTTGCTGATTCATAATATTATCCCTGATTCAATTATTAAAGATTTATTAGTTGATGGAATTATAGGAGGTGTTGGTGGAGTGATAGTATTTTTGCCAAATATACTTATCCTGTTTTTTTTTATTTCGTTAATGGAAGATACCGGTTACATGGCCAGGGTGGCTTTTATTATGGATAAATTAATGCATTTAATTGGATTGCACGGAAGATCGTTTATTCCTTTAATTATGGGTTTTGGTTGTAATGTGCCTGCAATAATGGCTACAAGAACAATTCGAAACAGAAATGACCGCTTATTAACCATGCTTATTATACCTTTTATGTCATGCAGTGCAAGACTTCCGGTTTACATATTAATCGCAGGAGCTATTTTCCCAGGACATGCAGGTAATGTTATTTTCTCAATTTACCTGATTGGTATTTTATTATCAATAATTGTAGCCATAGTTTTTAAAAAGACTTTATTTAAAGCTAAAGAAGTTCCGTTTGTAATGGAACTGCCTCCATATAGAATTCCTACAATGAAAGCCAC
>JAFGQQ010000233.1 GCA_016935595.1 Bacteroidales bacterium | reverse complement strand
CAACGCAACCTTTCATCTCAATAACACATCTTTAGATAAACGCTGATTAATTATTTAGAAAAATATAAAATATGAATAAGGAAAAAGTATTATATTATTGTCATTCGCTTAAGAATGCTAAAGAAGTAAAAGGATTGAATGAGAAAAATGATGAATCGCTTTACCAGATTAAGATATTTGATCAGGATGACAAAGATGTGATTCTGGATTATCTGGGAATACCTTCTTCAAACGAATTATTAAAATTTATTGTACATATTTATATAGCTAAATAATAGCCCGATATACATCGCAATAACGGGGCATAGATCTTTCGTTAGGCTATAAATTCTTGCCCCGTTATTTTATTAATTAATTTACTGCTCTATTTAAAAACCTTATAAACGGTTTCATAATTATAAAAGCTTGTTTCAATTCTAATACAAAATCTTTACTTAGAATTTCTTCTTCTTCAATTTGCCTTCCAATTGTATAACTCGTAAATTTAAGAAGGTCAATATCTGGAAAATCCTTAGGAAAATCACGGGGAAATGATTTCAACCTGTCTGCATCAATATATCCGTAATAAGTGCGCAATTCAGGTTCATTTATTATTGATTTAAATTCATCAATATTTTCATATATTTCGGTTCGTATAGCCTTTAATATAATATTTGGCGGCATATGTATACCCCCGCCAATAAAATAATTTCCGGGCTCGATATGCAAATAATATCCTCCGTATCCACTCTTTCTTCCGCCTTTAACAAAAAATACCCCGAAATTTGTTTTATATGGTGATTTATCTTTTGAAAACCGCACATCACGAAAAATCCTGAATATACAATCCTTCGGCTCAAGATAACCTATTTCATTATCTATTTCCATCATAACAGGAATAAAATTTCTTACAAAATCTTCAAATTCGTTTTTAGCTTTATCATATTTCGATTTATTATTCTGAAACCATTCACGGTTATTATTCAATCTTAATTCCTTTAAAAAACCAACAATGTTTTTCGAAATCATGATGTATATTTTTACAGTTAATAGAACGAATTTATTATTTTTATTAAATATTATTTCTTTAAACAAATTAAATTAATACCGGTTTAATATTTTTATGAATAAATATGTTGTGATAGTTGCCGCTGGTAAAGGGGATAGAATGAAATCGGAAAATCCGAAGCAATTTATTGAAGCTAATGGTAAACCTTTGTTAATGTACACCATTGAAAAATTTTATCAATACGACCACAAAATTTTAATAATAGTTGTTTTGCCTGCGGAATATATAAATTTCTGGGAAAAGCTATGTAAAATACATGGCTTTAATATTAAACATAAAATTGTAAAAGGTGGTAAAACTCGTTTCCAGTCATCACTTAACGGAATAAATGCAATACATAATGATGGGATTGTTGCTATTCATGACGGAGTAAGGCCTTGTATAAGTTATGATACTATAAAAAGATGTTTTGAAACTACCGAAAAATACGGTAATGCCATACCCTGTGTTCCAATTATTGATTCAATGAGAAAAGTTGAGAATGAAAAGAATTATCCTGTTGACAGACGTAAATATTATGCTATTCAAACTCCCCAGACATTTCGTGTGGATTTAATTAAAGAGGCCTATAAATTACCATATAAAAAAGACTATACAGATGATGCCATGGTGTTTGAAGCAAATGGGCATAAAATTAATTTAGTTGAAGGCAATATTGAAAATATTAAAATTACGACTAATACCGATTTAATTTTTATTGAAACTTTATTAAAATCGACAATTTAATAAAAATTATACTCAAATTTATAAACCATTACCGATTTAAATAAATAATTCTTATCAATTATTTGATAAATATTTCCTGCCTGATTATATTCACGGCTTTTTTCAGAAATTACGACTTCCTCTTTATCAACTCCCATATATTTATAATTGTTCTCGCTTATAAGTCTTTGATTATTATCATATTCATAAGAATATTTTTCATCGATGCCTAAATAGTTATAAAATATTTTCTCAATTATTTGCCCATTTTCATTATAACTATATTCCCACTTATTTACAAACATTCGTCTATCATCGTATTTAATAACTCCTTTAAAGATCCCATTAGTATCATGCTTAAATGCAAGTTTTTCAATCAGGTTATTTCTTGCATCAAATTTTACAATAGAATCTGGTTTTCCTGAATAATCATTGTAATATACCCAGCTTTCAATTACTTTAAAATTTTTATCCATTTTTATACACAAAGTAGTATCGAGATTTTCATCATAATTAATTCGCCAGCGGTATATTAATCTGCCTTTATGATCATGTAATGACAAGCTTATTAAATTTCTGAAATTATCATATGCAAAGTGTATCCTTTTCTTAATTTTACCAAAGTAATTCAATTTTATTTCTTCAACTTTATTTCCGAATACATCATATGAATAAAACCATGCATTTTCAATATCTTTATTATCATAATATTTATATTCTTCGATTAATAAATCGTTTCCTTTATAAAACCATTTATGTAATAAATGATTATTGGCATCATATTTCTCAATTATTTTCGAATATTCCAGATAGTCGTAGTAGTATTTGTAAACTAAACTTATCATTCTTCCTTTATCATAATACATAATAAGTGTTGTAATCCTGCCTAAAAAATCGTAATAAGCTTCTCTATATTTATCTCCATCACTAACAGGCATATCCTTATTAACAGCTTTCCCTTCCCAAACAGTAACAGCAGAAATATTCTTGCTATTTAATAAACTAAGGTATTCAGGATTCTCTTTATCAGTATCATTCTCAACAAATTGAGAAAATAAATTAAACGAAACTGAAAATAATATTATAAAAATTGTGCATCTCAATACCATATACTCCTAGCTATAAGTGAAAACAAATCTATTACATTTTAACAGATATTCAAATTTTATATGTTTAAAGATTTTATAATTTAAATCAAATCTTGATTTAATAGGAAATACATCAGTATTTCAAATAAAAAGTTAAAATAAAATTGAAAAAAAATTAATATTTATTTGGAAACTAAAAACTAAATTCGTTTCTTTATGCGCTATTATTAATTAAAAATTCAAAATTATGAAAACAAAAGAAAAACTTACCAGAATTATTGCTCCGTTTTTAGTGGCAAGTGCAATTTCAATTTTCATTATTATTCCGTATAGAATATTTAGAATTTATGGAATAAATGATTTTTTTAATTTAGTTGATTTTATGCCAAAATGGGTTGTCAAGTTTGTTGGCGCTGCAAATGTATTAACTTTTTTACCAAGTTTTATTTTAGGGTTCATAAACTTAGGACAAAAAGGTGCAGTTGGTCAGGCTGATAAATTAAGAACTTGGTCTGTCTATAAATATTTACGTAATCCAATGTATGCTGGAATTAGTTTTACAATTTTCGGACTAGGATGTTTTTTAGGAATAACCAGTTTGGCTATTTCAGGTGTTTTATGGCTGATTATTTGTTTTTTACAAACTAGAAGAGAGGAAAAAAAACTATTATATAAATTTGGAAAAGAATATGTAATCTACAAAAACAATACTCCCCGTTTTATTCCGGATTTTCAAAAAATGATCAGTTCAATACTATAAATTTTTTATTTAATTGGAAACTGAAAACAAATTTCGTATATTTAAAAACTAAAGTGTATTAACATGAATATTTTAGGAAAAACCATTCTTATTACTGGTGCTTCTAGCGGTATTGGCGAATCACTTGCTTTACAACTATCAAAAATGGGGGCAAAAGTTGCTTTATTTGCACGCAGAAAAGAAAAACTTGAAAAAATTAAAAATGAAATAATAACATATAATCCTCATGTAATCACAATTCCATGCGATGTGCGTAACAGAGGTGCCGTGATTAGTGGTGTAAAAGAAGTTATAGATAATTTTAACGGAATTGATATTCTTATCAATAACGCAGGACTTGGTTATTTTGGCACGATTGAGAATATGAAACCTGAACATATTTATGATGTTTTTGAAACCAATGTGATTGGGCCCGTAAATTTAATTCAGGTCACACTGCCCTATTTAAAGCAATCAAAAGGAATAATAGTAAATATTTCTTCGAGTTTGAGTAAAAGAGCTTTGCCTTTTTTATCGGCATATGCCGGTTCAAAAAGTATGCTTGATGGTATAACAGATGGAATCAGGCTTGAATTAAAACCTTATGGTATAAAAGTGATTAATTATTGCCCACCAGAAACCGAAACCGAATTTCATAATTCCTCCATAAAGGAAGAAGGTATTGAAATGTCGACAAAAGGAAGAAAATTTGTTAAACCAAATGTTGTAGCAAACGAAATAATCCGATCTATTATCAAAGGAAAAAGGGAAGTAGTAAAAGGTAAATTTTTAAAAATCATGAACTTTTTTGCCCCTCGTTTTCTCGATCGTATCTTTTATAAATATATGGTGCTAAAAATTAAAAACGAAAATGATGAAAAATAAATTCTTATGGAAAATAATAAGGATATTGAACAAAAAGATCAAATAGCTGAAATATTTTCAAGGCATTTTAATCATTACGGATTTAAAAAAACTTCTGTTGATGAAATAGCCAGGGAGCTAAAAATGAGCAAAAAGACTATTTACAAACATTTCAGCAGCAAGGAAAAAATCTTTTATTACATAGTAAGCAAAGTGGCTATAAAATATAGCAAAGAAATGGAGAAAAAGCTTACTCCTTTTCCAAATCAGCAAGAAAAAATAAACCAACTGATTATAATGATTTTTAATGAAACGCGGAAATGGTTACAAGAAGGTCATGATGCTTTTGAATTTAAATATAAATATGAAATTGCGCAATTGGCCTTTCAGGATGCATACAATGAAATATTCAAAAAAATAATTATAGAAGGAAACAATTTAAACGAATTTTACATCTCAAATCCAGAACTCATAGTAAGGTTTATTAATGGAATTATTTCTGAAAGCATGAGGCTAATAACAAGTAATCCGGAACTGGAAGTTGAAGCTGATGTAATTGAATCAATCCAAAAACTATTGAAATAAAAATATTTTATTCAGAAAAAATATAATGCCATTGGTTAGTAAAAATTACGATTTTTTCAGTGTTTTATGCCGAAGCTGAAAGGTATTGAACAAATTTATATGGATCGGCAAAATAGCCGTCTGCACCTATTTTATCGTTAAATTCCTTGTTTAAAGGGGCCCCTCCAACATAAATTTTTATATCAGGTAATTGGGCTTTAATTGATTTAACCGATTCTTCCATACTCACCATCGTTGTTGTTAACAATGCACTCATACCAACTAAACAATCGGGGTGCTGATTTATTGCATCTATAAATTTTTTAGTCGATACATCCACGCCTAAATCAATCACTTTCCACCCGTCACCTTCGAGTACCAATTTGACAATATTTTTTCCAATATCATGAAGATCGCCGGCTACTGTTCCCAAAATAAAATTACCTTTGTATGTGGCTTCACCGCTTTTAAAAAAAGGTTCTAAATGCACCATTGCAGCATTCATTGCTTTGGCTGCCAATAATAATTGCGGAACAAAGGCTTTTCCCTGGCTAAATTGCTCTCCAATACGTTTCATACCAATCATAAAAGCTTTTTGTAAAATATCATTTGGTGGCACGCCATTATCTAATAAATATTTAGTTAGCTCTGATGCGCCGTCCTGTCCTTTCATATCGGGTGGATAAGTGGCATTTTTATCGCTTTTACCTTTCTCAACACATATTGAAAGTTGATTTAATGTTTCCTGAATATCCATTTTGAATAATTTTATACAGTGATAAATCTTATTTTATTTAAAAACTACAATATTAGGATAAAAATGAACATCTAAAATATAACAAATTTTGAAAAAAGGTGGATTAATTTATCAGATAATAATATACTATGCGAATTTACACTTAAATGCAGGTTTAGCAATTCTTAAACTATTCATAAATTATCTTCCTGTATTTTCAAAATATAAAATAGCAAACATTTTTGATTATAACGATACTAATCTTTCAATTGGGATACAAGTGCATATTAAATTTCTGTCTCCATATGCATCCTGCAAACGCGATACAGTTGGCCAATATTTATTTTCTAAATTATATTCTGAAGGGAAAGCAGCTTTTTCTCTTGAATAAGGATGTTCCCAATTATCATTAACAATTATTTCAGCAGTATACGGAGAATTAATTAAAACATTATCATCTTTTGAAAATTTACCGGATTCTATTTCTTTTATTTCTTCATAAATTGAAATCATTGCCTTTATAAACCTGTCTAATTCTTGTTTTGGTTCGCTTTCAGTAGGCTCAATCATTAAAGTTCCATGTACCGGGAATGAAACTGTTGGGGCATGAAATCCATAGTCCATCAATCTTTTAGCTATATCAAGCTCGGCAATATTTGCCGAATTTTTAAATTCACGACAATCCAGAATAAATTCGTGGGCAATATATCCGTTTTTACCAGTATATAATATTTTATAATGTTTTTTTAAACACACTGCAATATAGTTGGCATTTAAGATTGCTATTTTGGTTGCTTTTTTTAAACCTTCCGTTCCAAGTAATTTAATATAAGCATGAGAAATTGGTAAAATATTTGCACTGCCATAAGGAGCTGCAGAAACAGCTTTTATACCTTTCTTCCCCTCTGTTGTAACAATTGGATGTGTTGGCAGAAACTCAACCAAATGTTTTGCAACTCCAATAGGTCCCACACCCGGACCACCCCCACCATGTGGAATACCAAAAGTTTTATGAAGGTTTAAATGACAAACATCCGCACCAATAATTGCCGGATTGGTCAATCCAACCTGGGCATTTAAATTTGCACCATCCATATAAACCTGTCCGCCATTTTCGTGTACAATTTTAATCATCTCAATTATTTTATCCTCAAAAACTCCATGTGTCGAAGGATAGGTAACCATAAAAGCACATAAATTATCCTTATTATTCTCAGCTTTGCTTTTTAAATCATGTATATCAATATTTCCATTTTCATCGCATTTAATAACAATTAACTCCATGCCTGCCATTACTGCGCTTGCCGGATTTGTCCCATGCGCCGATGATGGTATAAGCACAATATTACGATGCAATTCCCTTCTATTTTTAAAATATTCCCTTATAACCATTAAACCTGCATATTCGCCAGCAGCACCTGAATTCGGCATAAATGAAATGGCTTCAAAACCTGTTATTTTTTTCAAATCTTCTTCCAGTTCCTTAATCAGTATTTTATACCCTTCAACCTGATTTTCCGGGGCAAAAGGGTGAATATTAGCAAATTCGGGCCATGAAACAGGCATCATTCCGGACACTGCATTCAATTTCATTGTACACGAGCCCAACGGGATCATCCCTTCGGTTAAAGAATAATCTTTCTTTTCCAATTTTTTAATATAACGCATCATATCTGTTTCCGAATGATAAAGGTTAAAAACCGGATAACTCAGAAAACCGGTTTTTCTTTGAAATTTTATATTGAAATATATTTTCTCTTTAGGAATATTAATTTCGCCAATTTCTTTTCCTGTTGCATTAGCAAAAATCTTTAAAATTGTATGTATAGTTACATTATCAATAGATTCGCCCAAACTTAAAAGTATCGTATTTGAATT
>JAFGQQ010000232.1 GCA_016935595.1 Bacteroidales bacterium | reverse complement strand
GTTGAAAAACCAGGTAAAAATAATAATTCGTATATCTCTGATGTACTTAAAGTTTGGTTTTCAGAAATTAAACCATTTTTAATGGCTCTGTTTTTAATTTTATCAGTGTCGATCCCTGCACCATCATCGCTTATTTCGATAACAACATTAGTGCCCGAATAATATGCATTAAAAAGAATATTCCCTTCTTCTGGCTTTCCTTTTTTTCTTCTTTCTTCAGGTTTTTCAATGCCATGGTCAATGCAGTTCCTTATGATATGCAGCAAAGGATCGGTTAAACATTCAATTATTGTTTTATCTAATTCTGTATCTGTGCCTTTTGAATTAAATATTACCCTTTTGTTTAATTCCGAAGATAAATCTCTTACCAATCTTTGGAAACGTGTAATAATTGTTTCAATCGGGATTAAAACTATATCAAAAGCAATATCACGTAATTGTCGTGATAATTTTTGTACATTTTCGGCAATAGTTGTGAGTTCGGTTTTGCCTTCATTTTCTGCGTATAAAGTAAGACGAGCCTGAGTGGTAACCAGTTCGCTAACCAGGTTCATTAAACTGTCTAATTTTTCAGAAGCTACCCGGATGCTAGAAATAAGGTTTGCTTTTTGGACATCATCTTTGCCATACGGTTTTGCCGAAAACTTAATCGATTTTTTAATGATATTTTGAATTTGTGAAAAGTGTGATTCCTGTTCCTGTGCTTTTAATTTTTCTAATTTATTTTTAACATTTTCTTCTTCAAAAATATTTCCATCATAAAGGAATTGGATTTCTAAAGCGCATTCATCATCAACAAAAATAAATACATCGGAAATATCGCTAACATTTTTCTGGGTAGCAATAATAATTTCCCAATATATATAACAAATTTCAGGATCAATAAAATCTATTTCGGGGACTATTTGAAAATGAGGGTAAACCAGTAATTCACCCATTTTACTTAGCTCATCAATTAAATATAAGGGATTATTGCCATTTTTTAATAGAGTTGGATTTGGCTGGAAATAGATATAATAACTTTTATAATTGGTTGAAGATTTTTCTTTTTCTTTTATCCGTAAATATGTTAATTCTTTTTCAAGCGATTCATTCTCAATTTTTTTTATTTTAATAATAAGTTGACTTTGTAATTCGATGTTTTCCTGTATTTCTAAATTTTGATCAGCTAACAGGTTTCTTAAATGATCTGCCGATTGGAGAGTGATACTGATAATGTTTTCGGTTATTTCTTTCTTTCCTTCCCGAATCAGGTCATAAATATTTTCAAGGTCGTGGGTTAATTCACTAATATGATTAAAACCAAACATTGCACCGGTACCTTTTAATGTATGTAATGCCCGGAATATTCTTTCAGTTAATTTATTATCACCAGGTTGTTTTTCTAATGATAAGAGGGCCTCTTCCAGGTCATTAATGTTATCAGTTGCTTCTTCTGTAAATTTTTTCTGTAGGTTATCCATTATTTTATAACTTTATTTATAGCCATAATTAGTTTTTGAGGGGCAAAAGGTTTTATTATCCACCCTGTTGCCCCTGCTTCCTTAGCTTGAAGTTTTTTATTAACCTGCGATTCAGTAGTTAGGAACAATATTGGTGTAGTACTGTATTCTTCTTTACTTCTAATTATTTTGATTAATTCAATGCCATCCATTTCGGGCATGTGTAAGTCGGTAATAATCATATCAAGATGTCTTCCATCCAAATAGTTTATGGCATCTTTACCATCATTTCCCAGAATTACGTCATACCCATTATTTTCAAGGGTAAATTTTACAACTTCCCTGATGCTCTCAGAATCGTCGACCACTAATATTTTTCTATTCATAATTTTAATTTTTAGTTATAAATATTGGCAGTTTCCAAAAAATTATATATACCAGCTGTTTCAAGCATGTTTTGCATTTGCTCTTTAATAGTTATATTTACTTTACTTAATTTTTTAGTTTGATTAACCGATATTAAGAGCTGTATTAAAGTTACATCAATGTTCTCAACATTTTTAATATGAATTTCCAACTGGTCAAACTTTAAAATTCCTTTTTGAATTTTTTCCTTAATTTCCTTAATATTTTTCAGTGATAAATCGCCTTCAAGAGTTATAATACCCTCTTTATTGTTTTTTTTATTTTTCGATATTGATAATTTATAAGTTGTTGTTTTCATAAAGAATTAATTTAGAAAAATTCTATATTATTCCCTTCATTATTTTTATCCTCATATTGTTCCGATTTCCTTTTACCTTCTTCTATATAAATATCATGAATATCATGTTCACTGCCTGTTGTATAATGCTTTTTTAATTTACCAAGTTTTTTTTCTTTATCAGACAATTGACTCTTAATTTTAAATGAAATAGATTCATTAAGATTATCTAATTCATTAGTAATTTCTTCGATAATTTTTTCAAAATATTCGTAATATTTAACCTGGTTTAAAGAATGTTGTATGTTTGAAGTAATCGACCGGCAAATGTTTTTATTTTCAATAAGCTTTTGATTAACTTCCCGGCTGTGAATTTTTAATTTCTGAACAAATACATCGGCAAAAGGCAGGAAATTATTTTGTGCTTCATCAATTAAATGTATGGATTTATTATTTCTATATAAATTGAATAAGATATCGGTTGTAATATTCAAATTATTATTAATTTCCGTTTTCGAGGCTATAATTTCATCTGTAATAACCTTAAATTGTTTGCTGATTTCTGTATTTTTTCTTTCATCTGTCTTCATGGTTTCAATAAATCCTATTGATGAGTTTTTAAATTCGACATAAAATTTATTGATATTGTCAAATTCATATATTAATTCGGTCTGGATGTTTTTAAATTCTTTTAAAAAGCCTGTTAATTCAATAAAAGAATAATGTATTTCGAGGAACTTTTTATAAATATTTTCAATGGCAGAAGAAATATTGAACAGGAAGTTAAGATTATTTTTTGAGGTATATCCCATAATTTCCTGGCTTATTGTATTAACGGTGTTGGTGTTTTCACTTATTTTTTGAATATTTTCAGATATAATTTTAATGGCATACTGGTATTTTTTATTTACATGAAGCAACTGAGCCGATTGAAGTTCAGCAATATCTTTAATATAAAGCAAGCATTCGGCAATTTGGTTTTCATCTTTTTTATCTTTTATTTTTTTCTCTAAAATTTGAAGCCTTGCGATAACATCATTATGGATTTTTTGAATATGCTCCATTTTTTGTTTTAGTATATCATGGTATTGTAAATTTGTAATTATGTCGTTAATATTCTGGCTGATTTCTCCTTTGCTTTCAAGTTCTTTTAGCCCTTTTCCAGCTTCTTGTTTTTTCTGTATAACCAGATTGTAAGAATCTTCTAAATCAGTATTCAATCTTTCCTGGGCAACATTTATATATTCTATAATTTCTTCAGATTTCTGTTTTAAAATATCAACTTTATTGTTTAACTGATCAGTATTATTCAGTAATTTAGCAATATGGTATTTTATATTCTGGATTTGTTTATGAATACCTGCGCCAAAATCTGATTCCTGAAAGTGAAATATATTATAATTTGAGAGCAAAAAATTAAAAGTTAATAAATTCTGATTAACATTATTTAAATAAAATTTTAATGTATTACTTGAATTCTCAATAGTTTCCAAGCGCTTAATTTGTTGTTTGATCTCGCTTTTAAAAGTGTGGTAATAACTTATTATTCCTTTTTTAAAATTTTCAAAATCATCTAAAATTTCGAATGAAGTATTTTCTGTTAATGAATTAATTAACAATTGCGAATTATTAAATATCTTTTTTGAAGCTTGAAAATTATTTTTGAAACTATCATTTAATGAATAAAAATCTTTATTCGAATAATCATGCAGCGATTTTATTTTATCATTAATCTTTATGAATATTTCTTTGATAAAATCAACGGATAAGAGATTTTTTTTAACTTTATTATTGCTCATTTTACATATTTCATACCTAAAAAAGTATTATTAATTTACTAAGTTTACGCATTGGAAGTTTGTACATTGAATTGATCTTGGTTATGACCCATGTTGATATAAATCATCTTTTTTAAAATTTTTGTACTTGACATATTCAAAATATTGTAGTATATTATGAATAAAATAGTTAACTTTATAAGTTATTGATTAATAATATTATGGGCGCAATAAAGGTGTTAATTGCTGATGACATAATCCTGAACCGGATTTTAATTAAAGAAATTCTTTGTGATTTTTCATGTGATGTAACTGAGGCAAGAAATGGAAAGGAAGCTATCGATTTTTTAACAACTGGTCGTTTCGATATTTTATTTATTGATATTGAAATGCCTGTAATGAATGGTCTTGAAACCACCGGTTATATAAGAAAAAATATGTCAAAGGAAATTAATAATATGCCTATTGTAGCTTTAACCGCACATAATCCTGATTTATATTTTAATGATTTTAAAAAGGCTGGATTTGATAATTTACTAACAAAGCCATATACCCACGATCAGATAAAAACCGTATTAGAACGGTTTTGTAAGTTATGAAATAATATCTTAGTACCTAAATTTTTATTTTCTTGTTCTTTTTGGTCGAAAATTTTTGTCAACTCGCTGTATCGTTTATCTAATAAGGCTTACATAGATAAAAATTTCTCTCCATCTTTTATAACTTGTTTGGTTCAGATTTGTCCAGGTTAAAATAAAAAGGTTTATCATCAAAACTTTTCCAAAGTTAGGATATAATTGTAAAAACTGATGTAAAAAATAAAATGAATTTAAATAGTCGGCAAAATGGCAAACTTTGGAAAAGTCTAGAATATTTTATTCATAATTTATTATTCAGTGTTCGATATTCTATATTCTGGCTTGTCCAGGTTGGGATTCTCCAAATCTTTAGTATATCCAAAGAATCCTTTTATATATTATTTCAGCTTTGCTGCCCTGCCAGGGCTTCCCGATTGCGTCTTCTGGATATTTTTCTTCGAAAAATCTTACGAAGACAACATCGGGATAAACTTCTCGCCCTGTCATTTCAGCTTT
>JAFGQQ010000025.1 GCA_016935595.1 Bacteroidales bacterium | reverse complement strand
TTAATAGATGTGGTAATATTTTCTCAATTAAATCTTTCCCAAAATCTTCAGAAGAATCCCGGGGTAATTCTGCCGGTAAATTATCGACTGCCATTACAGTAATAGCTTTATTATTAAAAGCTCCTGTTTCTTTTTCATTTATTGGGTCATATCCATAATAAGGATTTTCAATTGTTGAAGCTCGCATCGTTGAGGGTATAGGACCGTTTATATCACAACTGATATCAGCAATTATTGAAATTTTAAAGTCTTTTTGTTTATAATCATTTTTAGTTAAAAATACAGGTGACCTGGGATCCCAAAAATGGCAGGCCAAATAAATATCAGAAACTTTAGTAAAAGGTTTGAAGGCTGATTCATATTCCTCAGGATATTGCACAAAATGCCGGAAATTGAAATTTTTACCTTTTTTATGCTTTATATAAACATCAGGTTCAATCTGACAAAAGACAGGCTTAACAAAATTTTTATTCAAATAGTCTTGCGGTTTAATTTGCTTAATGCCTAATAATTTTAAAATGGTTTTAGCACCAGAAGCTGCTTTTCCTCCACCTGTTATTAAAATTTTACATGCAGGTAAATGTATTATTTTTAAAATATTTTCAATTTCTTTTAAATCTTTGCATTGTTTAGCTGGTTTTAAATCAAACAATTTGTTTTTAATTCCATAAGCCTTTATCCCGTTATAAGCACCAACCAAACCTGCCCAATATCCAAATGCCACAAGCCTTATATTATTCTTGTCGGTTAAATATTCATAGTCGATTAAGGTAATTTTTTTTCTGATAATTTCCTTTAATAACTTCCTGTTATGAAGTTGCATTTTAGCTGTATGGGAAAAGAAAAAATAAGTTTTTTCAGGAATTAAATATTTAATTTCAACTTCTTTAATTCCAAATAAAATATTACAATCATCAATTTTATTATTAACTAAGATATTTTCTTTTTTATATTCTTCATCAGTAAAATATCTTGAATTGCTTGATTGTACAATTATTTGCGTATTCGGGTATAATTTTTGTATTCGTTTTATTTGTTTTGCAGTAAATGGTGTCCTTGTGTCAATTGGAGATTTGGTTTCTTTTATAATTCCAATTTTTATTTTTTTTGGCATTGATAATGTAATTTTAGACCCTGAAAATACAAATTTTACGCATTGTTTTTTGTAATTTTGTATAGTTCTTTGAGGGGCTGACCTGGATTTGACAGCAAGATGAGGTGTTATGTAAGCATGCCGGGTGATGCAGATAATCCTGTTAAACTAATCTGCAAACTATAACTGGCGAAACAACTTACGCTCTCGCTGCCTAATCGAATTTAAGTAGATCATGGCTTAATTCCGGTACAAGGTATCGGAACGAGACATCCCGCTGTAAGGTACTGCTTAATCCCTTACAGTATATGGGGTGCAATGAATTTTAAGCTAGAGAAAGAGATGTCCCGGATCTTTTTCGAAAACTTTAGGGACTAAGGTTAAGTTTGGCTGCTGTTTGCCTGGCTTTATCCGACAATTAACAAACAGCTAAGCATGTAGAAATCATATGGTCTCCTTGTTTGGACGGCGGTTCGATTCCGCCCAGCTCCACCTTCGCTCACCGAAGCCCTGCCTGGCAGGCAGGCTTGGCGAAGGTGAGCTTCGCTATTAAAAGCGAGTAGCTTTTTACTTAATTGAAAAAACTAAATCATAATCTTCGGTGAGCTTTGGTGAACGCAGTCCCTAAAAGTTATTTATTTACAATTCATAATTATATTTCAATTGATAAGTCTTCTGATAATGAACTACACTTAATAAAATCTGAATAAAGAAATCATTTTTTGCTACTTTTAGGTTTTTAAATTAATCTGTTTAAAGTGAAAACAAATAATTATATATTAAAATTCACTTTGATTTATGAAGACCAAATTAATTTTACAGTTACAAATAAACAGGAAAAAGTATCTGTAAATTACAATATGAAGAATGTAAACTTATCCTTCGATAATCAGAATGAACTTTCTGAAATAATCCAGGAAAACCAGCTTCAACTTAAAAAAATTTTACATTCCGCTCTAAAAGGCAAACTAACACCCGGTCAATTTATCCATTTTGCTTTTATTAAAGATTTCCCATTTATTAATAACCACGATTTTAATCATTATATACAGGTTGACCGTCGTAATAATCAATTTAACATACAAGTAAAGAAAAAAGAAACAGAAAATATATATAAATTATTTGCAGATGGATCATATGCACAAGATATAGAACGATCTGGTTATGCTGGGATTATAGAAGATGACAGGGGTAACCGGCAGATATTTCATGCATTTTTACCTGTTAAAAGCAGTAATTTAATGGAATTATTAGCCATTACTGAAGGCTTAAAACGTTTGAAACATGTAGAAAAAATACAGGTGAATACCGACAGCCGATTTGTAATCCGTGGTCTTGCACAATGGATACACTTTTGGAAATTGAATGACTGGCATACAGCCCTGGGGCATAAGGTGAAATTTGCTAGGCATTGGCAACAAATCGATAAGTTAAGTGAAGGCAAACTTCTGGAATTAAAATGGATCAAGGCTCATTCGGGCGACTTAAATCATGGCTTCTGTCATAAGATGGCTAAACAAATTGCTACAAAAAAAACATTAAAAAATCTATTGAGTAATTTGGAATAAACAGGTTAACTTTAGTAGTAAAAAGAAATGTAAATATTTTTGCGATTTTTCTTTTTTGTCTTGAATTGAAAATACTTTGATAATTTTTAAATATTAAAATTAATAGATAAGAATATTATTATAATTTTCATAAATTGTCTTTTATTTTAACTCCTGTTAATAGAACTGAAGCAACCTTTAAAATCAGATATACATCGTACTAATTAAAAAATAAAATAAAAACCTAAGCAAAATGAAAACCTTGTTTTATTCTGGTTCCAGCCTTATTTATTTATTAGGTATCTTAATAATATTGTTCTTATCAACCTGTGAAGATAAATCAGACAATGGTTCCCGAACAATTAACCTAGATACTCTTACGATTAGTAATTATCCCAAAGTTGACGGCTCTACATCGGCTCATCCGCTTCAAGTGCTGATTGCATGTAAATTACTAGGTGTTGAATATTCCTGGATGCCAAGCTGGTTTGATGAAACATACCGGATATATCCTTCATTTGAAGAAGAACCTGAAATTGCGCAATTTATTCTCGATAGTATTATTCATAATGGCACTCATGGTTCATATGTGAATCTTATTAATGGAAAAGCTGATATTATAATTGTTGCACGTACAGCTTCAAATGATGAAATTAATTTAGCTGATAGCCTTGATGTAATATTAACAACCATGCCAATTGCACTCGATGCTTTTGTTTTTATTGTGAATATTAATAATCCTGTTAGTTCATTAACAGAAAAAGAAATACAGGATATTTATACGGGTAATATTACTCTTTGGAGCGAGGTAGGAGGAATACTTCAGGAAATAAATCCTTATCAAAGAGATCCAAACTCAGGCAGCCAGGAACTTATGCTGTCCTTGGTTATGAAAGATTTACCGATGTTAAATTTTCCTGAAATGATTTTAATGGGAATGATGGGGCCAATAAATCGAATTACACATGATAAAAATGGGCTGGGTTATACTGTTTACTTTTTCGAGCAATTCATGGCGCCGAATGATAGTTTAAAATTACTTGCCGTAAACGGTGTTTTTCCAGAATACAATACACTTAAAGATAAAGAATATATCTATACTACGGAGGTTTACATGGTTATACGCAGCGATCTTGATAGATCATCAACTGCTTATCAATTATACCTATGGCTCTTAACCGCAAGCGGACGAAATGTTATAGCAGAGAGCGGGTATATACCTTATTATTAATGATTTTTGGATTACCTGTGCAAATAATATAAGC
>JAFGQQ010000231.1 GCA_016935595.1 Bacteroidales bacterium | reverse complement strand
TGAAGCCCTCACCGAAGGTAATTTTTCATGTTAATATCGCTAAGTTGATAGGGAGTGATTTGATAAACATAATAATTAAGCCAGTTTGAAAATAAAAGGTTGGCATGGCTTCTCCAATTTACAGCAGGTTGTTTTGAAGGGTCATCGCCTGGAAAATAATTTTTTGGGACCTTTATGTCCAAACCTTTGCTTATATCCCTGTTGTATTCATTTTTCAGGGTTAAAGGATCGTATTCGGAATGGCCTGTTACAAAAACATTTTTAAAATCATTTGAAGTAACCATGTATATTCCGGCTTCGTCTGATTCGGCAACTATTTCGAGTTGTTTCACTTTTTCAATATCTTCCTTGCGAATTTCGGTATTGCGCGAATGAGGGGCAAAAAATTCGTCATCAAATCCACGTACTATTGGATTTTTTCGATTTTTGACCGAATGTTTAAATACTCCGAACATTTTTTCTTTAAGTTCGTATTTTGGGATGTTATAATGATAGTATAAACCGGCCTGGGCAGCCCAGCAAATATACAATGTTGATGTAACGTGTGTTTTTGCCCATTCCATAATTTCTTTTAATTCATCCCAGTAATTTACATCTTCAAAATTAAGGTGTTCAATGGGTGCCCCGGTAATTATTAATCCATCAAAATTCTGGTTTTTAACATCATTAAATACTTTATAAAATTCATCGAGATGTTCCCTGGGAGTGTTTTTGGGTAAATGCGACTGGGTATATAAAAGGCAAATATGGACCTGTAATGGCGAATTGGCCAATAATCGCAACAAGTGTGTTTCGGTTACGGTTTTTACCGGCATCAGGTTTAAAATGGCAATTTCAAGGGGCCTTATGTCCTGATGAATTGCCCTTGTTTCGGGCATAATAAAAATAAATTCGTTTTGCAATACACTGGCTGCCGGCAGGTTATCAGGTATATTTAAGGGCATTTTTTTATATTTTAAATACTAATGTTTTTAACTTTTTTCATTCTTATGAATTCGCTCCCGATAAGTCCTAAAATTCGCAATGACGAACTTTGATTGACTTTCTGCTAGAGACTTGCGGATTTCAGTAAGTATCGGGACACTTCTCCCTCACGCACTCTCACCCTCACCCTCACACTCTCTCTCCCTTCTCCCTCAAATATAACCATAAATAAGGCAAAATTGTTTAAAATTAAATTAAAATTTATACAAAAATCCTATACTAAAGTATTCTTTAAACTGTACTTTTGCTTTTGTTTCCCCGGTATCATTGCCATCAGCATCTTTAACCGGAAATTTTATATCGTAATCGTAAATTAAATGAGTATTTATTGTAGTTGTAATAAAATGGCTGAATTTTAATACATATGAAAATTCCCAGTCAATATCTGTCTTCCTTAATTGGTAAGGTTTTTCGGTATAGTTTGTAAACAAATTAAATTTATTTTCAATTTGCATGTTTTTTTTAATGTTATATTTTATTCCTGATTTTAAATAAGCCCCAATTTCAAATTTTGCTTTTTTATCTTGTGGAATGCCAAATTTGGTATGGTCTTTTATTGATGCTGTATCAATGGAAACAGATATCTTATTCGTTAAAGGTGAAATCATTAAAGTAAAATCTTTTGATGGTTTATAATCCATACCAAATGATAAAATAACATATCCCGGGGATAAAAACTTCGATACCACGACAAAAGTATCTGGACGCGGGTATTCTTTACCCTCAATAAACTGTGTCTGGATATTTCCAAGGAAAGTATAATAAAAATCCTTATATGCTTTTTGTCCGTATTTTGAATTAATATCAATGCGGTCATCGTTTTTTCTGAACCAAAACTGGTCAGGGTCATTTTCCGGAAATAAACCAAGGAAACCCAATTTTAATTCGGCATTGTTGTCCCATCGAATGTCTTTTTTTGAATAGTTGGCTTCCATCTTAATTATAGTTAACATTGAGATAGAAGTTTCTCCACCTTTTATCCAGTTAGCAAAGTATCCCTGACTAAAATTTAAATTTGCCGAACCGCCGGTTGACCAAATACCAATATTCAGGTCATCATCAAGGGTTAATAGTGGTTGTTTAAGCGATATGGAAACAGGAATATAGAAATCTTTCGTTTCTTTTTTTTCCATGTTTCTGATAAAAGTTTCAGGTTTTAAAGACAATTCAATATTATCGTTGTTATTTGTTTTAACATATATCCCGGCAATATTCCCTGTTTCATCAACAACCTGAAACGGTGTGTGTATGTTGAATTTTCTTTTAACCAAACCTCAAGCGAATCGTTTGAATTATTGGTGATAAATAGTTTTGTGGAATCATCTTTTGCATAATGAATAATTTTTTTAAGTTCATTTATTATTGAATCTTTTTTTAAAAGGCTTATAGAATCAGAAATTTCTGTTGTATCAGTTTCTGCAAACATATCTTCCCTGAAATCGAGATAGTAATTTATGGTATCGATTATTAGCCTTATATCTTTACATGAAAGGTACTGTAGTAGCTTTGACAAGGCTGTTTTAAATGGTTCGTCATACCTTCCAGTTGTGTCGGATATAATTTCATATATAACTTGATTTGAGTATGTTTTTTGATTTTCGGTTATATATATATTACTGTCAATTTGTAAATTCAGCTCGTTTAAAACAAATGAACTATCTGTAATATTTGAATCTGTATATGTTTGATTTGAGTCAATTACAAAATAAAGGGTTGAATCAACCTTGCTTTGGGCATTTGAAAAACTGAAAAACAAGATATTGCTGATAAAAAATATAAGAATGCGGTTCATTGGAATTTTCGGTAATATTCAAATTTCTATACAAAGATAACTGAAAAAGAAACGAATTAAAAGCTAAAATAGTTCACTTAAAAACCAATTAATTAACAGTAAACAGT
>JAFGQQ010000230.1 GCA_016935595.1 Bacteroidales bacterium | reverse complement strand
TGTTCCGAATCCCCCTCAACTTTTAGAAAACGTTTGAATATTGAATTGCTTATTCCGGAAGGAATACCAATTCCTGTATCACTAACATAAAAAATTATTTGTTTGTTTATTTCTTTAACACCAAATTCAACTGTGCCTTCATTGGTAAATTTAATGGCATTGCTTATTAAATTAGAGAAGACCTGGAATAACCTGGTTTGATCGGTTTCTAAAGTAAAATCAGCTGGTATTTTTTCAGTAACCAGTTTAAGCATTATATTTTTCTCTTTAGCTGCAAGACGGAAATTTTCGTAGGCTTCATGCAAAAGATTTACCAAATTGACTTTTGTGTATTTCAATGTTAGTTGTCCGGCCTGAATTTTAGATATATCAAGAATATCATTAATAAGCACTAATAGCGCTTCACTATTTTTAATAATCAAATCAATTGCCTCTTCTCTTTCTTCTTTAGACATTTTTTGATCGCGTAATAACATAGAAAAACCAATAATTGCATTCATAGGTGTACGAATTTCATGTGACATATTTGCCAAAAAAGAACTTTTAAGCCTGTCAGATTCTTCGGCTTTTATTTTGGCAGTTTCCAGTTCCTTTGTGCGAAGCTCGACTAACGATTCTAACTTATTCCGGTGTAAATCTAATTCTTTGTTTTGTTTTACAATCTGATCGTGCTGTTCCTGCAATTTCTGATTTGATTTTTCCAGATAATTCTTTTGAGACATTAATTCTTCTTTCTGAATATTAATTTCTTCCTGCTTTTCCTCAAGAATAATATTCGATTCTTCCAATTCTTTTGTACGTTCTTTTACTAATTTTTCTAATAATATTTTCTGATTTCTGAGATTTTGGACACGATTCCTGTAATATATTAATGCAAGTATTATTATAACCAAAAAATTAAGTAATCTAAACCACCATGTTCTCCAAAATGGCGGTTCAATTATAATTTTTAGTAAAACCTCATCTTCAGGGTCACACATTATACCATCATTATTGGTTGCCTTAAGTTTAAAAATATAGTCGTCAGAAGGTAAACCTGTAAAATTTGCCCATCTACGTTTTGAATCAGTCATAATCCAGTCCTGATTAAATCCTTCCAACTTATAATAATATTTTATTTTCTCAGGTGCAGCATAATGAAGGGCAGAAAAATACAAAGTAAAATCGTTCTCTTTATGTGAGAGTATTAGTTCTTTTGTGGCCCATATTTGTTCTTCCAAAATTATTTTTCCATTTATTGTATCTCCCGGAGCAATACTTTTATTAAATAAACGGAAATCAGTAATGATAGGTCTTGCTTTATATGGATTCTTTTTAATTGTTCCTGGTATAAAAGAAATCATTCCTTTTGCCGAACCTAAAAATATCTCACCAGATTTAAGCTGGCAATAACTTGTTGTATTAAATTCATTACCAAGTAATCCATCGCTTTTGTAATAATTTTCGTAACTATAATCGTTTTGATTAAACTTAATTAAACCACAATCACTACTCATCCAAAAATTATTAAAAGTATCAGGAAATATGCAATAAACAGCACAACTGGTATTTCCATCTTTTAATGTAACACGGTTAAATGTTTCTTCCTTGCGATTAAAACGGTTTAAACCATTTGCAGTTCCAATCCACATAATCTCAGGAGATTCTTCATATATATAATACACAGTATTACTACTTATTGAATTTGAATTTTTTGGGTCATTTCTATAATATGTGAACTGGTTGTTCTTTTTATTATATTTCAATAATCCCCCATTTTGTGTTCCAGCCCAAACTATATCATCATAACTAATATGTAAAGTTCGATACAGACTATTTGAAAAATAGTCTTGTTCATATTGATAAGAATGGTATATAACTTCTTCAGTTTCTTTATCTCTTTCAATTATTCCCAGATTTGAACTCGCAATCCACATATTTCCTTCTTTATCTGTTAATATTTTTCGGATTGCCCAACCATCAAAATAATTTTTACTATCTAAAGGATAATAAGAAGAATAATGTTCAACCTCAAAAGTTGACGGATTAATTTTATCGAGCTGGCCATCGTAATAACCGAGCCACAGATACCCCTTTTCATCTTCATAAATATTAGCAGGTGCATTAAAATTTAATTTCGAGGGATCATTAATATCAATCCATAAAGTTCTGTAGGTTTTATTCTGTCTGTTATATTTTGTTAATCCTTTACCATAACAACCTATCCAGATATTTCCTTTGCTGTCTTCAAAAATTGTTGTAACATTATTGCCAGCAAGTGAATTTCCTTTTGCTTTAGGATCGGTTTGATATAAATTAAATTTCTTTTGTTTCAGATCTGATTTGTCAATCCCAATGCGATGGATACTTAACCACAAATTATCGGTTTTATCAATAAATTGAGCTATAATATCATTACCTGATATTGTGTTTGTAAGATAATTATTGCTACGATAATTTGAAATACCTTTTTCAAGATTTAAGCAAACTAAACCCTGGTAGGATGAAATCCAAATATTCTCCGAATCATCTTCATTAAACTTAAGTAAAGTAAAAACATTTGGCCCGTCAAACATAGGATATGATAAAAACTCACCCTCATAGTTATCCT
Source organism: Bacteroidales bacterium (assembly GCA_016935595.1). The sequence continues at coordinate 3,363 of JAFGQQ010000230.1, read as the reverse complement.
TACTTTTTAAAATATATAACCTATTGTGGGGCCTGTCGGCATAAACATATATGTTTTTATTTTTATCAATATATATATTCCGGAAATTTGTTATTTCTGATAAATAGTTCGTATACTTTTTCGTTAAAATGTTATAACAAAACAAACCATTTTGTTGAGTGCAAAACCATAAATTATCTTTCTCATCAATCATCATTGCATTAATCTGAATCTTATCAAATTTAGGATTTGAACTTACTGATCCAATACTAATCGAAATATTATTTGTTTTATCCAGCCTTCCAATGCCTTTGGTTGAAAGGAACCATAAATCATTTTTTGTGTCAGCATAAAGATTTATAATTCCTACACCCAGAACAGTTGTTTCCTGCGAATAATCTGAAAGAAAAGGAATGAAACAATCATTCTCTTCATTATATAAATTAATCCCTTTATTAGTTGCAATCCATAATGATGAATCCTTATCTTCGAAAAAATAATTCACCATATTGCCTGAAATAGTTAAAGAATCATCAGCTTTTGGAAAGTAATACGAAAATTTTTCAGTTCGTAAATTCATTTTATTTAATCCTTTACCCTGTATGTATACCCATAAATTCCCCTTTGAATCGCAGTAAATTAGATAAGCAGATTTATCACTTATGCTATGTGGTTTAGCAGGATTAGGTTGGAATACCCTGAAATTATATCCGTCGTATCGTGCTAAGCCATTATTTGTACCAAACCAGATAAATCCCTGTTTATCTTGCGTAATTGAAAAAACCATACTGTGAGGGAGGCCTTCATTTGAAGTAATATGAGAAAATTGATAAACCTGAAAATTCTTTTGCCCTAAAACCAAAAAAAAATTAAACAAACACAAAAATATTGAAAATAGTTTCTTCATCAACATGCAGTTAAATCTCTATAAAAAACTGTTTTAAATTGGATTAGATTAAATTTATAATAGACAACAAAATAATTAAAATTTTTACATAATATGATATATAAACCTTTCAATTTTAATACAAATACCATTATCTTTATTTACTAAATGGATATATCACTCGAAAATAATAATCCACAGGAATTAACCGAAAAAAGGAAATTTATTCACAGCCTTATTTTTCCATCATTTTTTTTACTTATTCTCTGGTTAATAAAAATTATTGAATATGAATTTGAACTTGACCTTTATTATTATGGTATTTACCCGTTAAAATTAAAAGGCTTAATTGGAATTCTTACATCCCCGTTAATTCATGGCAGTTTTAATCATTTAATTGATAATTCGATAAGTTTGTTTATTCTTTCTGTTGCAGTTTTTTATTTTTACCGCCCAATTCCTTATAAAATATTCTTTCTTACTTATATAATAACAGGAATATGGGTTTGGTTTGGCGGAAGACCAGCATATCATATTGGTGCAAGCGGGATAATTTACGGACTAGCATCATTTTTATTTTTTAGCGGCATTTTAAGAAAAGATATACGTTTAATGGCTATTTCAATGTTAGTGGTTTTTCTATATGGAAGTTTAATTTGGGGTATTTTCCCATTAAAACCGAGTATATCATGGGAATCACACCTTTGGGGGGCAATTGCAGGAGTTATTCTGTCAATTATATATCGAAAATACGGTCCACAAAGGATAAAATATGACTGGGAAAATGAACCTGATGAAAACGAAGATGAAGATAAAACTGATTCTATAAATCCTGAAAATAATAATTTTTATAATAAATTTTCAAAATCCTAATGCCAAATAAAATCTAATTATTTAATAATATATTTTCTTTATTTCGTTTTTCTTTACTACAATAATTCATTTCTGTATAATCCTTTATATTATTATTATCAATAAACTCTTTTAACCAAAAAATGTTATAATAAGGATTTTTGATATTTTTGCAGGTTTAAATTTAAAAGCATGTTGTTGAAAATACATCCGGATAATCCTTCAGAGAGACAGATTCAACAAATAGTTGAAGTATTACAAAAAGGTGGTATTATTATTTATCCTACTGACACTGTGTATGGATTAGGATGCGATATATATCAGCAAAAAGCTGTGGAGAAAATTGCCCGAATAAAGAAAAGAAAATTATCGGAAGCAAATTTTTCTTTCATTTGCTCCGATTTAAGTCATTTATCTGATTTTACAAGTCAAATAAATAATTCTACTTTTAAATTAATGAAAAAAAACTTACCCGGACCTTTTACTTTTATATTAAATGCCAACAATAATCTTCCAAAATTATTCAAAAACAAAAGAAAAACAGTTGGGATAAGAATTCCTGATCATAAAATACCTATTGAAATTGTTAAACTGCTAGGTCATCCCATTGTAACTACTTCAATTCTTGATGAAGATGAGGTTATTGAGTATACTACCGATCCCGAACTGATTTATGAAAAATACAGAAACAGCGTGGATATTGTAATTAATGGGGGATACGGACATAATAAACCTTCAACAGTTGTTGATTGTACAAAGGATGAATTTGAGATATTAAGGCAAGGATTAGGTGAATTAATTGAATAATTTATATCTCATTATACCTTTGAGTAACTATTTTCCAATCAAAAATATTCCAGAAATTCTTAATATATTCAGCCCTTCTATTCTGATAATCGAGATAATATGCATGTTCCCAGACATCAATAACTGCAATTGGTTTTAGATTAATAATTATCGGATTACCTGCATTTGATTCAGATATAATACCTAATCCGCCGTTATGTTTTTTCACCAGCCAAACCCAGCCCGATCCAAATAATGAATTGGCAGTCTGCGAAAATTTATCAATAAGACCTTGTAATGATCCAAATTCATTATTAATCTCAATAGCTAGCTGTCCGCCAGGTTCTTTTACAGGTTTTGGGGAAAGACCAAAAAAATAAAAAGTGTGATTCCAGATTTGAGCGCCATTATTAAAGATACCTCCATCGGCAGTTTTAATAATAGTTTCTAAATCAGTATTTTCAAATTTTGTACCAGCAATAAGATTGTTTAAATTACTTACATAAGCCTGATGATGTTTCCCGTAATGAAATTCGATTGTTTTTCGCGAAATATAGGGCTCTAAGGCATTGTCATTATAAGGAAGTTTGGGTAATATGTGCGACATAATACTTGATTTTTAATGTGTTAAATTTAACTCAAGTTACGTACATTTTAAATTATTTCAAAAAAAAGGATAAGAAAAATTTAACAAAAATAAAAAAGCCGGAATACGTGTATTCCGGCTCATTTCAAACATATTAACCCTTAATTATTTAAATCGAACAGCTACCTCTTCCCAATTCACTATGTTCCAGAAAGCATCAATATATTCTGGTCTTCTGTTTTGATATTTTAAATAATATGCATGCTCCCATACA